>JADFWK010000012.1 GCA_015223015.1 Pseudomonadota bacterium | reverse complement strand
TCCCGGTGCTAAAGAAATAGACAATACAGGGATTTGGGATACGCCTTATGAGATAGACGAGGATAAGGATAATTATCCGCTGGTGGATAGGTCTGAGAATTATATAGAGAAGATAGATAAAAAGCCTGATTTAATAATAGAGGATATTCTATACACTCCAGAAGAACCCACACTCCAGGAAACTATTGGATTCTATGTTGATGTTAAGAATCAAGGACAGTCCGCGTGCAAGAGCTTCAATGTGAAATTCATTTTGGGAGATTCAGGAGATTTAGGAGATTTTTTTGGAATAACAGAGCGCGTTGATGGTTTAAGTCCGGGAGCTAGTGAAACAGTTGCTTTCTTCTACGATCCAGGCGAAGAAAAAAGTGAAATTTCAAAATTAATAGCAACAATATCTGTGGATAGTTCTCAGGAAATTTCAGAAAGCCGTGAAGATAACAATGAGAAGTCAATAACGATAGAAATTAAAAGTGCCGTTTTTATAGAAATAGAGATAAGTAAATATTACATTAAAGAAGATTGTGACCCCTCTTGGCCTGGCGTTGCAGACCCCTATTTCCTCATCGATGTTGAGGGCATTGATGGCACATTTAGGTCACCGAAAGAAGGCAATGAACCCAGCGTTGATCAGGTCGGCAAAGGATACCCGGGTCCAATATATATTCCTGACTCTCCGGTATCTCTCCCAGCAGTGATAACCATAAAGGCCAATGATAGCGATTTTGATCCTATTGTTCCTGATTACGAGCTCGATACCTATACTTTTGAAATATCCTCTTTGCCTCAGGCTAATTCCTTTGATAATGGGGAGAATATATATTTCGACGTAATGGTGCGCGAAGTTCCCGCAACCCCTCTTGACATGACAACAGGGGGCACAAATGACCCCGAAATTTCTAAGCAGTGGTACTGGTATCAGGTTGGCGCAAGTCAGGTGTGGCAGGATGAACATTACCGAAACAAGCTAACCTCTGAAGAAAGCGAGATCATTGTTGCAGTTTTGGATACAGGGGTGGACTATACACATCCTGACTTAGATGAGAATATTTGGCAGAACTCAGGCGAAAAGGGGCTCGACGCACAGGCTAGGGACAAGCGTTCCAACGGCATAGATGACGATAACAATGGCTTTGTTGATGACTGGAACGGATTCGATTTTGTCTTTGGCGTGTATTATCCAGACATATGGATACAGGATGAAAATGGTCCAATGGATGAAGGCGGCCATGGCACCAAGGTAGCAGGAATAATAGCTGCGGAAATAAATAACGGTGTGGGAATAGCTGGCATTGCACCCAACGTCAAGATAATGCCTGTAAAAGTATTGCCGTCTTCTATCTGGGAAGAGATCAGGGAGTTCCGTCAGTGGAAGAAAGTAGACCCAACAATAGACGGGATATACTATGCTGTAGACCAAGGTGCAGACGTAATAACCATAAGCCTTGGCGGCTTCGCATCAATAACCTTGGATTTGTTCGATCCCTTTTGGCAATCCAGATTCGAAGAAGCCCTTGACTATGCCTCTGAGAGAGGAGTTGTAGTCATTGCTGCGGCAGGAAATGAAAAGACGTCAAGAGCTGAATATCCTGCAGCCTTTGATAGAGTCATTTCAGTCTCTGCCCTCGCCCGTTACCAGATAAGTGGCAACGATCTTTCTCTAGTGTCGGCTAATCATTGGGCAGTGAACCCTCCCATCTTGTCTTATCTTGCATTCATTGATGAGATCGACAGTGGGGGGAGTAACTATGGACCAAGTCTTACGAATACCCACGGTTCGATCGAGTTCTCAGCACCAGGATTCAGTGTATATTCAACCGATTTAACGTCTCGATATCCTCCATACGGGGGGACCGGGGAATGGGGAACATCTTTATCCTGCCCCGTTGTAAGTGCTATCGCCGCTATGGTGCGGGGTTACGCCAAATCAGAATGTGACACTGAGCTAACACCAGATGATGTACGTAATATACTCAGTGAGTCCGCGACTGACCTTGGTGCGCCTGGATGGGACCCATACTATGGATATGGCATGGTTAATGCTTACCACGCCTTACAAAAAGTGGACGAGTATATGCCGCCAATTTGCGTGAAGGGAGGCAACGAGAATTATCAACCTCTCAAGGTATTCTTTAGGGGTTCACAAATCCATGTAAATATCTTAAAGCCACTGCCTCCAGGCGTTTTTACATATACGCTTATGCGCAGGCAGCCCCCAGAAGACGAAGAAATAGCTCGCGAGACTCCTGCTAGTTATGATTTTGATATGGATATGCCCTCGGATGCTCCAATAGGGGAATATTATATCAAAATTGAGGGCACAGAAATTCAAAGCGAGGAGTTCTATATAGTCTTTAACCCTAACACCACTGGACTTTCAGAAGAGGAACTGGAAAATTATTGGCACTCTGAATACACAGGTATTAAATTCTTTCCACGGAAATACAAAACAACGAAAACTAGTCATTACAATTACGAAGTTTTTAGGTATGCCCTAGAAGCAGCTTGGGGTACCGCCTCTCCAGATGAGGCATCAATAGCTTTAGCTGTTAACCTCTACTACTCTTTAAATTTTATCCCATCAGAGCCCCCTTCTGATATGAGAGATCTGATTTACGCTATTAACCAAGGGGAGAAACCTGATGCTGATTGCGATGGAAGTGCCTATGCTTTGGTAGCTCTCTCTAGAGCTATTGGAATACCATCAAGAAGCATACTTGGAACGCCCCATCCTTTCGATGCGTTAAAGGGTGAGCCAAGTCACGAATGGGCCGAAAATCTCTATTCGTATAAGGAGGAGATTAACTGGCAAGTTTGGGACGTAACTTTAGTACCTACTGGGTTTTGGGATACCTATTACGCTTCTTACCTTGTAGAGAACAATTTGTGGCCTAGATTTGAGATAAAAGACGAAGTAGGTATGGATAGGAGAAAGGATTATGTGCCTGCAACTGAGTGGATTTTGGGTTCACTTAGTTCTCCAGCAAACCTCCATGCCTATGATTCCCTGGGTAACCACGTTGGAGTGAATACAAAAGGGGAAATTGATCTCCAAATACCAAATTCGTACTACACAGGTCCCGATTATGAGCTAGAGGAAATAATAATATTTGGTCAGAGTGAGAACATCAAATTTAGAGTGGAAGCGCTGGAAGAAGGCAAGTTTAACCTCACAATAACGCAGAGCACGGAAGAAGAAACTAAAAAGATAACTTACAAGGATGTTCCAATCGCCGAAACCACGGAAGCAACAATTGATGTGAGTGAAGCAAACCCTACTTATATCATGGAAATTGATGACGATGGTGATGGCACAACAGATAGGAAAAGAGAGCCTGAGTCTATTGACGTAATAGGACAAGATTCGTATTCACTCCAACTCTGCACCGGCTGGAACCTAATCTCCCTACCCTTGACGCCAGAAGATACCAATATTCTTAATGTCATGAGCTCGGTAGCTGATAATTGGAATTCCGTCTGGTCATATGAGGGTGGAATCTGGAAACGCTACGATCTCACAGGCCCAGACTTTTTGAATACCCTCACATTCATGGAACCTGGAAGGGGTTACTGGCTACATATGAAATCCGATGACACACTATCTATTTCGGGCAGTGAACCGAGGGTCAAATCAATTCCCCTCACCGCAGGTTGGAATCTCGTGGGCTACAATTCCTTGAATAGCATGCCAACAACAGAAGCTATGAGCTCGTTGGCAGGCAACTGGAATTCAGTCTGGTCATATGAAGGAGGAAACTGG
>JADFWK010000086.1 GCA_015223015.1 Pseudomonadota bacterium | reverse complement strand
GGACAAGGTGTGAACAGCAGCAATATCCTCTTCCGTGGCAGCAGTGGGTTCGGTAAATTCATAGTGCCCGGAAATCACGTTCATAATGCTTTCCATCCTCTCAGGGGCGGCCGCCGGATCTGAGGTATACACCTGATAAAAGTCAGGATGAAATATAACCTTCATGATACGCTCCTCTAAGCTACTCGAAGAACCGTTACCGGCAAACTACCCTTCAAAATCTTCTCTCAGGTGCTCCGGGAGGGCAAAGGCTGCTTGATGAATCTGTGTGTTATAATATCTGGTTTGAAAACTCTTGTCAAAATAGTAAAGATCTAAGCCCTGCCTCTTTCACCGAAGATAAATCGGGTTAGAAAAAATCCATGGCCTCCATCCAAAGAGTGGCACTTTTCGGAATACCTCTACCCTGTATACACCGTTCTCGGTAATTTTGATGGATAGCTCGCCGCCATATCCTCTTCTAAAGAGAGACCCGTCCTTAATAATTCTTATCATTCCACCTTTGGGCAACTTGCTTACCAATGTCCCGGGGCTAAATGCATCCTCCTGCCCCATCTCAACCCTCTTTTCGTCCTTATTCCTGGTGAAGTAAAACCTGAAACCCTTTGCAGGAGAAAGACCATCATGGGCAACAAAGCAGGTGCCCGCCCTGAGGGAGGCATAGATGATTCCTTTATCCGTTATGAAATCTCCCTTCAGTGGCGAAGATGTCAGGATATGGGTATTGATGGTTCCCAAAAGATACCGGTATGACAGAGGTGTAAATTTAAGGAGCCCTATCTTCATATAAGATCCGTGAGCATCTGAGCCTCCCATGGCTACCACCTGCCTTTTAAGACAGAGCTTATCCCACGTTTCCAGGGTCTTCTGGCTCGGGCCTTTTACCGTATAGGTTTTAAAGATAAGGTGGTATATCCCATGCCAGAAAGACTTAACATTTTCTTTCCACCGAGAGGTAAAGTTCCAGATACAGATCCCGGTATACCCCCTAACCGACCAATCATTCCACGTATAGACCGTGCTATTCTCCAGAAAGGGCATCCCCTCTTCAAAGGGATGGGCCAGGAACCCGAAACCACCCTGCCTGTTGACGGCATCTATCACCTCCTGGGGTGAGTAGCTTTCATCATCCACCTGGTCTTTTATATTATAGGCAAGGTAATGGTGGGACCTCCTGCCAACCTCCGAGCCAACCAAGACCGGAATACCCTTATGATAACTCTCGTCTTCAAGATGAAGTTGGGTGAGGTATGAATGATCATTCAGAGCTATAAAATCAAGACCGACTGTTCTCGCTGCCTCAGCAATCTGTTTGGCGCTCCCACCGCCGTCAGAGTGGGTGCTATGGATGTGGAGATTACCTACATATTCAAAGGGGAACCCGATTGCCATTCAGCCCTCGTACCTACTAAGAGACTTCAACCCAGCTGCCATTGGCTTTTTCACCGCAACTATCTGCACAAAGATAACCAGAATAAAGGAGCCCGTGATCCATACCCATTGAACATGGGTAACCGCCTCTCCTCTAAAATGTGCTGAGAGTATAGTATAGACAGGTCCGGCCTCCAGCACAATGACCAGAGCAATGAACACCGAACTACTTATCATGTAGATCAGGCCGCCGAAGCTTGTTGCCACCTGGGCAATATTTTCGTGCTTAAAATTCGGGTAAATCGCACCCAAACCTACCCCTAACGCAACAATACCAAACACCAGAAGAAATATAGTTGCTGAGGATAAGACCATCATGAAGGCGGTAACCCGTAAAAGGTGGTTGGTGTAGATTATTAATACCTCTGCCAAGATGAGCATGGGGATAAGATAGGCAAAGTACTTAGACCACAAAAAACGCCGTGCTGAAAGGGGTGAAGAGAGGATAATCCAGAAGGCATTGCCTTCAGCACTCACCGCTGGAAAGATAAACCGTGCAGACAGAGCAGAGATAACAAACCCTGCCAGCCCTATGTTCAGGAAGGATAAGGCATTTTGAAGATAGACTGATTTTATGGGACTTCTCTCTAAAGGAAGGACGCTGAAATTGTAGAGATAGACAACCACCAAGGCTCCCAGAAGGAGCAGTTGAGACCACTGGCTGTTATCCCGGAAAAAGGTGCACACGTCCTTTGCAATCAGAGAGGTTGTTTCTGGCCTCAGCGGTCTGGTTAACACTGAAACGGTCTTTTCAAGTATCTTTCTGCCCACATGGGTTCTCCTTTTTGCCTCCTGTGCCTTTGAGAAACCCCTGAAGTAAATAAGGCCGGCCATCCAGATATCTATCACCATCAAAGCCAAGGCTGTACTCCAGAGCAAAAGATGGTTCAATAGCTGGCTTCCCGGATACCTGGTCAATCGCGTCCACAAAAGGTCTGTTGCCCACTGGCTCGGGAGGTATGGCGAATCCGGGGCTTTGAGGGCGCCCAAATACTGGGCTATGCTGACAAATGAATCCGGATTGACCAATCTCTCGGGTCTGAGAAATCGAAACAGAAAATAGAGACAAATAATGACAACAAGCGAGAGAAAAAAAATAATATCCCGTGCCCTTTGGGCAGGAAAAAATCCGACCAAAACCATGATCACCAGGATACCTAAACTTGCTGCAATGATCATCAAGGGAAGAGACACGTAGATAAGGCTCAGATAATACCCGAGGCTCGCACGGTAAACAACACCATAGGCCATCATCACCGGAAGACCAAACACAATAAGCATCCAGGAACTGTCTATTACAGTATAGAATGAACGGCTCAGAAATATCTCGGTAAGCGTGGCTGGGGAGGCGTGAAACAGTTCTAAGTCCTGTGAGAGATAGAGATTAGAAAGGGCAGTTACAATGTGACTGAAAACGAGCAGGGAAAAGAACATTAAGAGCACCATGGCGAGGAGCTGTCTCGCAAGAACATCACCGATCATCTCCTGTGAGGAAAAGTAGGCAAGCACCCGGTAAAAGAGAAAAAAGAGCACGAGCCAGAACAGAATACCTACGACAGTCAGGGTGAGAATCTTTACTCTCCTGCCACCCCCGGGCCCTTTGAGATTGTTTTTGAAGCCAACAAACCGGGGGCTAATGAGAAGCCTAAATATGTTCACCCGCTCGCCAGCCCCCCTGTTATGGCAAGAAAGATCCTCTCTAGATCTCCCGTCACACCTGCCTGTTCTTCCAGATCCTTGGATGTTCCTGAGGCCACAATGCGACCCTTATCCACGATGGCAATCTGCTGACATACCTCCTGGGCCAAGGCCAGGGTATGGGTTGACATAAACACGGTAGTCCCCTTCCTGGCCCTTTCTTTAAAGAGCTCTTTGACCAGTTTCGCGCCCCTTGGATCCAGGGCAACCATTGGTTCATCAACAATAATAACCTTAGGTTTATGTATGAGAGCCGAGGCGATAATAAGCCGCTGTTTCATGCCATGGGAATAGGATTCGATAAGCTCATCCGCCCAATCACTCAACTCAAAAAGGTTGAGCAAATCAGAAATGTCCTCATCTAACCTCGCTCCTGCCATCCCGTACAGGCCGGCCTTGAATCTAAAGAACTCTGTGCCACTCAGTTTTTCATACAAAAAGGGCCGATCAGGAATAAAGCCAATAATCCTCTTTGCCTGAGATGGTTCCTTGGCAATGTCTAATCCATCTATAGAGATGCTCCCCTTGGTTGGCCGCAAGACACCTGTCATCATCTTGATCGTAGTAGTCTTTCCTGCCCCATTTGGTCCTATGAAACCAAAGATGGTTCCCTGGGGGATCTGAAGATTGAGGTTATCAACCGCCTTTATCCCACGGTAGATCTTGGTAAGGTTCTTGAGAATAATCATCGGTAATCCAAAATAGTAACTGCAAGGGTACCAATTGTTCCTACAATCTGAATCTGTTTTTCAATTCCACCATCGACAAGCTTAATGTGAGTGGCATCTACAGGCATCTGATTCAACACTGCATCTAAGGAAATCCATCTGTCCAGATAGGCCTCATTCCAGGCATGGTAGTAGAACTTTCCATCTTTATACACCAAGCCGACAACGATTCTGGCCGGAACCCCAACTGCCCTCAACAACGCGGTCAACAGAGTGGCATGTTCGTTACAGTCTCCCTTTCGGTGAGTGAGAATCGCTTTTGCATCCGGAATGGATACGACCGGCATCTTGTCTATATTTTCAAAAACCCAGCCCATAATCATCCTTGCTGCAGCCAAGGGATCCGTGGCGTCCTTAACTATTGCCCTGGATAATCCCTTTATTTCCTTGTCTTCAGATTGAACCAAGAACTCTGGCTCCAGATAATACAGTAACTCATTATCATTACCCCCATAAGGGAGTGCATATGAGGCCGTAAACGGTGGGCTCTCTTTGGTTACTGATAGGACCCTGCCGTTCAGAGACTGTCTTGTGTTGTCAATAGGGAGGGAGGCTGGAACATGGTTCAGCTCTACCCTCAAGTATGACAGCTTTCGAGCACTCTTTAGCTTTTTCTTAACCCTTATGGCTGAGAGATCATAAAAATCGAGCTTTTTTGACTCATCAAAATCGAGCTGTGCCCTGATAGGATTTGATCTGACGAGGGTAAACCCCATAAAACCCTTCTCCTTTAACGGAACCCCCTCTTCATCAAGCCAGAAAACCAGTTGCCTTCCCAAAAAATCCATCTCTAACCGGAAGGCCTTATAAGTCTGGCCATGGAGCTTGATCTTTTCTTTTGCTACCACCTTTACAGTAGCAGGATTTGTTGTCATGCTCACTGGATCAAAAAGAGGGAACCTGAAGGATTCTCCTATCTTGAGGGTTCCAGGTTTAAAGAATTGTGTGAGGCCAGCGCTAATCATCGGCCTTTCCGGCAGCTTGATTAATTGGATCTGTTCTTTGCCTGGTTCGCCCATTACGAGAGAGAGACTGTTTCCCTCTATCTTGCCCGAAATCTTAAAGGTAATGAGGTCAGAGCAAAGAGAAAAATCAAACCTGTTCAACAAGAATTGCTCATCCACCATCGCCCGTGTGCAACTCATAATCTTCTGGACCGAACCCATCAAATTAACGGTAAGAAATATCTCCTCCCTAACCTCAAATTCCTTTTTTATCTTCGTGACCCGTGTAACAGTGTATCCAACCTTGTGCCCTTTACAAAGGATCTCCATCCAGTTCTCTGAGCTTCCTGCTGGGAGCCCTTTCTCCGTACTCTGGGTAACATCCGCACTCTCTGGGGAAAAATGGTTTTTCTTTACGAGCTCTGCTATAACAAAAAGCCAGAAAACCACGATGACAATCCCAAAAATTTTATAGACTAAGGATTTTCTCATTCTCGCGTTTTTGCGTTGATTGAGTGTGTTGACTGTGACATGCAATTAATAAGCAGAGCATATTATTGTTTGCATTGTACATAATCGAGAAGGGTCTAGGATGGTCACAACAGAAAAGACCTCATGCCCCTTCCGATATTGCAAACTATTTGATGCTCTCAGGAGTAGTAACGAGTAACCAGCAGCGAGGTTAATTCACCGGATTTTCTCAATAAGTTCTCGTGAATTGGCGAGCATTTCCTCTAGGGCCTTATCTTCCAGACCGCTCCCGTGGGCTACCCTCTGAGCAAATTGGCGGGTCATAAGGTCATGGATGGAGTGGGCATCTGAATTCAAAACGAGTCGTGCCCCGAATTCTTTTGCCCACCTGGCAATATGACCATTGGTAAGGCTATGCCCCTGGCGGGCGGAGATCTCGAGGTACACACCTCTTTCGGCAGCCAGTTTAACGTCCTCCGGATCTATCAGACCAGGATGAGCCAAGATATCAACACCAGAAAGAATAGCTGCCTTATTGGTCCCTTCCGGCAGCGGTTCCACGATAGTCTCACCATGAACCAAGACTATCTCTGCCCCTAACTCCCTGGCCTCCCTAACCAAAGGTCCGATGAGCTCTGAAGGGACATGGGTAATCTCAACACCAGGTATGACCTTAACAGATTGTCTCTGATTTAGGTCTCTTGCTACCTTAGCCAACCGGGGGGTCACAAAGTCGAGGTTTGAGGAATCAACGTGATCGGTTATGGCAACACAGGAGTAGCCCATAGCCTCAAGGCGTCTAACGAGTTCTGAAGGGACTAATTCACCGTCGCTAAATAAGGAATGGGTATGCAGGTCTATCATCGATGAAATTCTTCAGCGGCCATTGTGGCTGGTAATGAGGGATGAGCTGAGGATGTTCACACCTATTGCTTGTCGTGATCTTTATCCCCTCGATGATGAAATCCGAAAGGGGTTACACCTTATATTTGCCGAAATCCTCTGGCCCAAGTTTTTCAAGAACATCTTGCCACTTCTTTCCTTTCTCTGTCTTATCTGCAGGCACACCCTCAGCGCTCGCCTCAATCTGCTTAGATTTCTTCAAAACCTCATCTGAAACAAATATTGGCGCCCTGGTCCTGAGCGCTATGGCAAGGGCATCACTTGGTCGAGAATCTATTGACAGGGCTTTGCCTTTGCTCGTTGCGTGAATAATCGCATAATAGGTATTATCTTTCAGGTCACAGATCTCTATTCTCTTTACCTTGGTATCTGTCTTATCCAGTATGTTTTTCAAAAGGTCATGGGTCATAGGCCTAGAAAAGCTCACCCCTTCTATTTCACTGGCAATAGCTGTTGCCTCAAGCAGACCGATCCAGATAGGCAATGTTTGCTCCCCCTCAATCTCCTTCAATATGACTATGGGGCTATTCGTTACAGGATCCATATTCAATGAAGATATCGTCACCGGCTTGAGCATAAAGTTTCCTCCCCTCCAGTAGTAGGCTACACGAACCTATTACCCTATTTAATCCAAGTAAATACCATTGTCAACACAACTTTAGGCATACCGCATCATTCCATTGCATAGAAAATGGTTCCCCTGCATATGGCGCCCGCCATACCCCTGTTCTCATAATACCTGGTTTCTCCTTCTAACAGGTGGGCAGGAAAGTTTGCCCTACCGCTACAGAGTAAATTCAATGGTTGGCCATCAACCAGTTGGCACCCAAAAGTTGTGGCCTGATCAATTATTAAACACGGAGCACCGATTTTTCAATATCATACACTCAAAAAGCATGCCTTGCACCTTATTTAATGCTGCAAAATTTGCCGCAACCTTTGAGCGATACTGAATAGTCAAGCGAAATGCGTGCCAATTTTTTCAATGCTCATTCTGAGCACGTGTGGCCCCAACTTACTAACGAAAGCATTTTATTATTTGCATTGGACATAACCGAGAAGGGTGTAGGATGGTCACAGCAGAAAAGACCTCATGCCCCTCCCGGTATTGCAAACTGTTTGATGCTCTCAGTAGTATTATGTCACCTTTGTGTCTCCCTTTTTTGGTTTTGCAAATGGAATTACCTTTCCTCCTTGCTGAGCTGGCTCTTTTTGAGGCGCCCTCTTTTTTCTATCCTCAGAATCTGATTCGGAAGGAAGAGGATTCACAGCCTCAATCCTCACCGGATTCCCCTCCATGGTAAATGGCACTCCATTTATGTACTCTTCCCTCAAAATCCAGATCACAGCTCTCAGAGGAATTGCCAAAATTAGGAATTCTACTATAAACCAATCCTTTTTTATGTCCGCTTCAATGGATTCGATCCTTGCGAAAAAGGTCGGCTCATTCTTAAAATAGATCAGCACAACGTCACCTATCGTAGTCATAATCTTTTCTTTTCCTGTGATTTTTCGGTATCGTTCAAAAATGTTGGCGTGAACCATCGTGAGTAGTCGTTCACGTTCTAAAGGAGGTCATGGCTGTTTTTGAGTAAACACTTTTGAACGATACTAATTTTTCTTTATTCTTTATCGGAATAAGATAATAATACAATAAGCTATATTATATAAGGATTTCAATGGGTATCTATACATAATCCATCTACCTTTGGATAAAAAACACAAGATATATGAAAGGATAAGAGCGATGAAACGTGATTATGATGTGATTATTATTGGGGCCGGGCCAGCCGGCGTTTTCGCCTCTATGACTCTGAGTAGAATAGGCGTTGATAAGGTCTTGCTCATCGAGCAGGGGAAAGATATTAACAAGAGAAAAAAGCGATCGGGACGGGATCTCCTGTGCGGATGGGGTGGCGCAGGTGCGTACAGTGACGGGAAACTCAGCCTATCTACAGAGGTTGGTGGATCTCTGAATGAGTTTATACCGCCTGAAAAATTGCAAATACTCCTAAAGGAGGTAGACAAAATCTATCTTACCCATGGGGCACCCGAAAATCTCTTTGGTGGCAATCTTCAAGAAGTGGAAAACCTCGCAGTACGTGCTCAAAAGGCTGGCCTCGCCTTTGTGCCCACCATGATCAGGCACATGGGGACAGAAAACTGTTTGTCTGTTCTAAAAAAGATGCGCCAAGACCTTGATGATAAGATATCCATTAATACTGAATGTAGGGTCGAAGAGATCTTGACTGATAAAGACGGGGTAACCGGTGTACGGCTCGCAGATGGACAGATATTTAAAAGCCGCTTTGTGGTGGCTGCACCCGGCAGGATAGGGGCAGGGTGGATGAAATCCCAGGCCGATGCATTGAACTTAACCTCCGTTCCGAGCCCCGTAGATATCGGACTCCGGGTAGAGGCCCCTGCACCGATCCTCGAGCCCCTTACCAAAGAGGTCTATGAAGCAAAGTTGATCTACTATTCCAAGACATTTGATGACAGGGTCAGAACCTTTTGTATGAACCCATACGGTGAGGTGGTCCTTGAACAATCTGATGACATTATCACTGTGAATGGTCACAGCTATGCCCAAAAAAAATCCGATAACACCAACTTTGCGCTTCTGGTAAGCAGCACATTCACTGACCCCTTTCGCGATCCGATAAGATACGGCAAGTATATTGCCTCTCTTGCTAATATGCTCGGGAAGGGGGCCATCATCCAGAGGCTCGGCGATCTTCTTGCAGGCCGGAGATCAACAAAAGAAAAGATCTCAAAATGCATTACAAAACCTACTCTCCACAATGCAACTCCGGGCGATCTGAGCTTTGTGCTCCCGTATCGATATCTTAAAGACATTATTGAGATGCTTGAGATACTGGACAATCTAGCACCAGGTATCTTCTCTCGGCACACGCTCCTCTACGGTGTTGAGGTAAAGTTTTACTCCCATCGGTTAAAACTAACAAGACATCTTGAATCTGAGGCAAAGAATCTTTTTATCGTGGGTGACGGTGCTGGCATTACCAGGGGTCTCATTCAGGCCTCCATGAGTGGAATGGTGGCAGGTGAAGAGATTGCAAACAGGATAAAGGGCAGATAGTGGGCCTATCAACATTAGGCCCTAAAGAAATAAGATTCGTGTTTTTTCTGACAGAAAATATTTTCATATTAAGAATACCGGATGAAAATCAGAATGTTAAATTCGAAATCTGAATGTCGAAATCCGAAACAAATTTTCAATTTTCAAAATTCAAATGACCAAGGCTGAATGTCCGCCTAGGATATCACAAATGACCTAGGCCTAGTGGGTAGTGTTTTGAACATTCGAGCATTATTATTTTGGATTTGTTTCGTGTTTCGAATTTCGTGCTTCGGAATTCCGGTTTATCCGGGTTAGG
>JADFWK010000085.1 GCA_015223015.1 Pseudomonadota bacterium | reverse complement strand
TTCAGCTAAAATGCTAAAACTCGGTGTAATGCCCTCAGACAGTTAGCATTTCTTAACGCTGAACATCTCAAGCCCTTTTCTCCCAAAATGCTCAATCTCGTTCACAAAAGACTTTTTGCGAGTTTGTCTATCTTAGACCCTCAAAGACTGGCCGCCTCATGCTCAGCCGATGGATATTGCCCGCCCGCCTACCTCGCTATTTGGCGGCTACCAAAAATGTTGCCACAGCTCTTGAACATCACTCACATGTTACACTTTCGATGCAGAACTTAGTTCCCTTCGCTCACAATTGGAATATTGGGTTCTGGGAAACTACGCCAGTGGTTTATTAGCAAAACCCTATTGACAAGGAAGTTAATAAAATGAGAAACTTCCATGTAAAATCATCATTCCAGTATTCCATTATTCCAGGTGCGAGGCAATACGCAACAGCCTCAAAAAACTCCTTTAATTTTAATATGCTGTAGAAATTCCGAGACGTTTATTATGGCTCATGCTTTCTATCGGTTCAAGGCGGAAAATCATAAGTTTTTAATGGCGACAGATTTATGCCTGCCCGCTTGTGCCCCAGGCGAGCTCAGACAAGGTAGTAGGGCAAAGCCTCACATTAGCTCTATTCTATTTTAAGCCATGCTCTGGGGTCAAGCTGTTCTCTTCCTTTTCTTATCTCAAAATAAACCCCCGGCCCGGCATCCCAACCAGGATTTCCCACCAGACCCACTGCTTCTCTGCCTGAAACCATCTCTCCCTTTTGCTTGATTGTCTCATCAAGATGGGCAAACACAGTAAAATAGTGCGACCCGTGATTAATAATCATAAGCTGTCCGTATCCTTTAAACCATCCAGAAAAATCTACCCTACCGGGAAACACAGATCTAACCTCCTCCCGTGCGCAACCCGTAATATATATTCCTTTTCTATGCATGAATGGATTTGATTTAACGAGCTGGGCACCCCTCAATATCTTTCCGTGTAAGGGCAAGGGAATCTTTCCTTTCATTTCAGCAAACCCGCTGGGTAGAGATTCTTGTCTGTCTTCCTTTTCCAGATACATTACGGTATGGTTAAGGGCCTGCGTAGCCCCTCTGAGCTCCTCAACTGCTTTTGCATAAAACTCCTTTTCCCTGTGTACCTTCATTAGCAAAAAAACCTTTTTTTCAATAGACTTTTCAACCAGGGCCATGCTCTCGTTCTTAGCCTTTTTTAATGCCTCAAGGGCAGCCACATTCTTCTTGAGTATCTGTACCTCGTTCTCAACTTGGCTCATCTGCCGGGCCAGCATATCAAGTATCTCTTTATCCTGATTCATAAGGGCCTTGGTGTATTTTATGGCCTTCTGAAATTCTTGGAGAGATGTGGAGTTGGCGAGGAGCCTTACATATCCTGGTCTCCCAAACTTATAGAAGGCAACTAAACGCTTCGTTAACGTTCTCCGAACAGCCAGAGAAGATTGGTTTAGTTGCCGAATTCTGCCTTGGCCAGCCAGGATCTCTACTGAGACCTTTTCTATCTTGTTTGATAGTTTCCTTGCTTCCCTTCTCTTTCGGGTCACATCTTTTTCGAGCCTCTCCAACTGTCCTAAGATGTCTTTTTCCTTGGTATCGACGCTGAGCAATTCTTCCTGTTGCTCTAAGAGATGCTCTTCTATCTGTGTACCCTGAGAACGGGCACTGTCGACATAAGGTTTTTCTTCTGCTTCGGAAAACCCTATAGAGAAGAAAGCCATAGTAGCGGCAGATATAATAGAGAACGACGACAGGAAACCGTTGATTCTTAGACTCATATTCTAAAAAAGCGACCCAATGATACCGTGCTTCCAGTAAAACCAATTATGCTGCTCATCAGCAACAGAAGAAGAATAAATTGCGGCGAAAGAAAGATGATATCAAGGGAGGCAAATCCAATGCTGAGGTCTACCTTGGTAATAATTGCTACATACACCAAAAAGAGAACGATGAGAGCGACTGAACCGCCAAGAAAGCCTTGGATTGATCCCTCAATCAGAAAGGGGATCTTTACAAAGCGATTGGTTGCGCCTACCAGCTTGAGTATTTCAATCTCATCCTTCCTGGAATAGATGGTTAGTTTTACGGTATTGGTGATGATAAACAGTGCCGCCAAAAAAAGCAAACCCCCAAAAACCAAACCAATGAGCTTTACTGCCCTCATTATAGCCTGAAATCTTTCTACCCACTCCTGACTGTATTGAACCTCATCAACACCACGGATTCTCTCCAACCTTGTTTTCAGTTCATAAGGAAGAGAGTCCCCACTTACATCTCTCGAAAGAACAATCTCAAGGGAAGCAGGCAAAGGGTTCTCCCCGAGCCCATCAAGCAGTCCGGCCTTCTCTCCAAGCTGCTTCCTGAGGCTTTTCAGGGCATCATCCTTGGAAATGAAACCTGTAGTGCTTACAGGATATTGGAGCAGCTCCTTTTTGATGCTTTCAATCACGGCCCTTTCTGGCTCCCCCTTAAAATAGATAGACATGGTCAGCGATCTTCCCTGCTCCTGTGTCCAAGAATTGAGGTTTACGAAAATGAGGATAAAGGCATCAAACATAAGGAATGCTATTACCATGGTGCCCAGACCTATGAGATGGACTAATCGGTTTTCAACCATGTTTCTCATGGCCTGCCTGACAAAATAGCGAAAGAAGGTAATTTTCATCTACACCATCCTGCCTTTATGGAGGGCAATTATTCGTCTCCTCGTCCCCTTCAGCAATTCCTGGCTATGAGTTGCCACGATTACCGTGGTGCCCCTCGTATGTATCTCTTTTAAGAGCGCCATCGTCTCCATGGTTAAATCATAGTCAAGGTTGCCCGTTGGCTCATCAGCCAAGAGAATCAAGGGATTATTGACAATTGCCCGTGCAATAGCTATTCTTTGCTGCTCACCACCCGAAAGCTGGGGTGGATAGTATCCTTCCTTGTCTGCCAGGCCCAGATATCTCAGCGTCTGATGAACCTTTTTGCGTATCATCGAGGGGGGTACGCCCATTACTTCCAGGCTCAGGGCCACATTTTCAAACACGGTGCGCCGTGGAAGCAGCTTGAAATCCTGAAACACTACCCCGATTCTTCGACGCAAGGAGGAAAGTTCACCGTCTTTGATCCTCATAAGATTTCTTCCGTCGACTAATGCATGACCGCTGGTTGGTTTCTCTGCACAGAAAATTATCTTTAACAGGGTAGTCTTCCCTGCACCACTTGGCCCTGTCACAAAAACAAACTCCCCCTTCGGTACTGTCAGGCTTATATCTATGAGGGCGGGGTTTTTTGATCCAAAGCTTTTATAGACATGGAAGAGTCGGATCATGGCAAAAAGATCTCGAACTTAGTTCGCTTCGCTCGCAATTGGAATGTTGGCCTGCCCTGGCGCGACAGCTTCGGAGAATTCTCAGACTCCCAAAAGCCAGGTCTGGGCCAGGGATTACTGGAGTGATGGAATAAAGGGTTTTTGGGAAATGGGAAATTGGGATATTGAAAAATTCCTCTTGACAGCGAAGCCATTAAAAGAGCATTTTTCCTTAAAAATCAACATTCCAATATTCCATCATTTCATTACACCATGTACTAGGCATAAATATCAAGTCTTATTAAACCTCAATATTTTCAATAAGTTGTAGAAATTCCGATACATTTAATTATTGCTGGGAAAACCGAAACAACAGTTACTCGCAACCAAAAATGCTCAATCTCGTTTACAAAACACTTTTTGCGATTCTGTCAGCATTAGCCAATGAAAATGGTAGGATGCTACGAGGTTAGGAATCTATCCCCTAAAGTGAGCCAAGAAGATACGGGGGCACGTGTGCTGTCACCTTAAGTCTCTGGTAAGCACTCCAGATGGTTGGGCATGCTACTTGGCATATTCAATGGCCCTGGTTTCTCGTATTACTATTACCTTTATCTGGCCGGGATATGCGAGGTCTTTTTCTATCTTTTTTGCTATCTCCCTGCATATCATGGTTGACTCGAACTCATCCACCGTATCGCTCTCTACCATTATCCTCAGTTCTCTGCCTGCCTGGATGGCATATGACTTACCGACACCTTTAAAAGACTTGGCGATTGCTTCCATGTCTTCCAACCGCTTCACATACGATTCAAACATCTCTCTCCGAGCACCCGGACGCGCACCAGACAGGGTGTCAGCAGCCTGGATAAGCACATCCATGACAGAGGTAGCCTGGATATCTTCATGATGAGCGGCTATGGCATGTACTACCTCGTCAGATTCGCCGTATTTCCTGGCCAGATCTGCACCTATGGTTGCATGCGGCCCTTCCACCTCATGATCTACTGCTTTACCGATATCGTGGAGAAGCCCGATCCTTTTGGCCTGTTTCTCATCTACGCCGAGTTCTGCTGCCATTATGCCAGACAAAAAGCCAACTTCAATAGAGTGCTCAAGGACATTCTGAGCATAACTTGATCTATATCTTAACCGACCAACCAATTTAATCAACTCCGGATGGATACCATGAAGCCCAATATCAAAAGTAGCCTGTTCCCCCGCTTCTTTGATGTTTGCTTCGATTTCTCTGCTCGCTCTTTCCACGACTTCCTCAATGCGAGCTGGATGAATCCTTCCGTCTTCAATTAATCTTTCCAACGCTACCTTAGCTACCTCTCTTCTCACCGGATTGAACCCAGAAAGTACGACAGCCTCCGGTGTATCATCAATAATAAGATCTATGCCAGTGGCCGCTTCTATGGCCCTAATATTCCTGCCTTCTCTACCAATAATCCTTCCCTTCATCTCATCGTTTGGTAGGTTAACTACTGATACAGTCTCTTCAGCCACATAGTCACCGGCATACCTCTTCATGGCCAAGACCAAAATCTCTTGGGCCTTTCTATTAGAGATCTCTCTTGTCTCACTCTCTATTTTCTTTATGAGCTTGGAGGCCTCATGGCGTGCCTCTGCTTCCATAGAGGAAACAAGCATATCTTTTGCCTCCGCCGCCGAAATTCCGGCAGTTCTCTCCAGTTTTCGCCTCTCCTCTCCAATGAGACCGTTGAGTTCTTCCTCCTGGTGCTTGAGACCATTTTCCCGATTTGCTAAAATCCTCTCGGTTTTGGCAGTTGCTGATTCCCTTTGCTCGACCTGCTCCATCTTCTTATCTAAGGTTTCCTCTTTTTGGAACAATCTTCTTTCTTGGTTCTGCAACTCCTTTCGCCTTGACCCTGTCTCTTCCTCAAAGTCGAGTTTCATTTGATACAGTTTATCTTTAGCGTGAAGTTGGGCCTCTTTCCTAATTGTTTCTGCCTGCTTGCTGGCTTCAAGGACAACCTTCCGCGAATAGGCTTCAGCTGAATCAAGCTTATTCTCTACCATTTTTTTGCGGACAATGATGCCAATCACCACTCCAGCTATCATGCCTGCCAACGCAATAATAACCAACTGAGCTACCGCCATAGTTTCATCACCGCCTTCTCTGTTTTAGGGTTGTGCTTAAGGAAAAAGAGGGGTTGCTTGAGGCTGAGTGGAATGATAGGTAGGTGATGCTAAATAGAAGGCATTAACACAGCGCACTAAAAGCTCACTTCAAAAACATTGCACGGTACAATCCTGTTACACAGCATGTGTGTTCTTTCCTGAATAGTTGTCTACGCTCACCCAGTTTTCAGCATACATGGGATACTTTTACCTGTTTTATGATAAAGTCAAGCAGCAGTGCACTCCTTAACATTAGACTATCAATCCACTCTTAATGCTCCCCCGCTCTAATGCCGTGTCGGCAGCCCTTTTTGAACCTAATCTTACATAGGTGGGTGTTCCGTTACCCCATTAGGTCTCTTTTGCTCACTCACCAAAAAGACACACAAAGGCAAGAGAGAACCCCCTTTCATAATGCTGTTGGATCAAAAACATCCCGCCAATCACGAGCATAGCAGGGGAACAAATCAGTTTAATACTAAATTCAAGCTTTGTATTAACCTCTTAGACCTGTCATTTATTTCAGCTAATAGATCCTCCTTTTCTTTTATGAGCTGAAAGTAATCGCCTGCAATATCAAGAGCAGCTAAAGTGGCTGTCTTGTCATCGGATAACCCCTTTGCAGAATCGCTGATCTCTTTCAGTTTTTTGTCGACATATGCTGCCACTTTTAATATCTGTTCTCTATCATCGCTGCTTCTAACAGCAAATTCCCTGTTTTGTATTCTAATTTTGACTTTTTCTGCCATGGAGTTCATCTGTTAATGCGCTGTTGCCCAAACGGAAATCCCTTTGAGCAGTCATTAAAACGTTTTTTGCCAAGAAATCTTGGCGAAG
>JADFWK010000084.1 GCA_015223015.1 Pseudomonadota bacterium | reverse complement strand
TCGAGGCTGATACTCCCAGGGTGTACACGAAGATGGGGAAGGTCAGGAAACCACCTCCAACCCCCATAATGGCAGCAGCAAGGCCGACGAGACCACCACTGAGGACTAGGAATATCCACGATATCCTGCGCCCACCCGGCGTGATATTGTGATCGAACTTGATCATGGGCGGGATTTTGACTGCCTGTAGCTTCCTGGGTAATTTACCCAGCTCTTCAGCCTCGCCGTCGCCTCCGTGAGCCGCGCCCCCCCCTTTTTTTCGGTTCTTCAGAAAGTCAGACATTGCGTAGATACCAAGAAAGCCCAGCATAACCGCATAGACCGTAGTAATAAACGTGTCACTCAAGACAGGGTTGATTTCATAAAGTGCCCTATTGATGGCGCCACCCGCTGTTGCCCCTATGACAGAACCAATAACGAAGACAAATGCTATACGCACAGCTACGTTGCCCAGCTTTCTATGAATAACGCTCCCCATCATGGCCTTGGCAAAAATATGAAAGAGGTCGGTGCCTACAGCCATGATTCCTTTGACACCCAAACTCATCAGAGCGGGAGCGATAATGAAACCCCCGCCGGCGCCAATGCAGCCGGTAATCAACCCGGCAAGAAGGCCAATAACAATTGCCCCGAGGAAGATACCTAGGGAATACTGTGACGGAGAGTAGGCCTCGCTCCCTCCGAGCATATCTGGAAGTATACTGGCAATCCCGTCTGCATATGCATAGCTGGTAACTATCCCGATTACAATAGGAACTATAAGCAGGGCCAGTAGAATAAGCCGCTTTCGATTATGAAGGATGGTATTCGATATACTGATCTCCCAGTTGGCATGGGCAGTGGCACCCGCCATCATAAATCTGCCCCATTCTCTGAAGAAACTCATCGAATCCTACTCCTTCTTGCTGACAGAACTCGGTCCTTTAATACCATGGTAAAAGGTTCATAACCTTGTGCTATGGAAAACAAGCCTGTGTTCACACTAAGTCCATGTCCCCTGCTGCTTCCTCCAGATGGCTTTCCACTTTCTCAATCTCCGGCTGACTGGCAAGGAAGCTTTTAAGTTCATTCGCATCTTCCAATGAATGTACAACTCCCTTGACATCGAGGACACCATCATGGATCTCAACTTCGATCTCGTCATCCATGATATCGGTCTCCATTGCAATTCTGGCTCTTACTTCGGCAGCGCGTGTGAGCTCCTCAATGGCTTTTTCTGACTCCGGTGTTGGTTGAAACTGCGGCAGTTGAACCGCCGCATGTATCATATCATACGCATCGCCAATGCTCTTGCGACTCAAATCAACGACCATATCGAAAGACGAGACGTCATTTACATCTGTTTGATAGAAGAACTCTGACCATTTCTTCCGCCGCTCATCGATCCTTTCAATTATCTGGATTGCCTCTTTTTGATCAATTGCATACTCATTGCGCGCCAGGACAGCTTTTATACGATAATCCATGTCGGCAACGACCTTGATGCTTAGTATATGCGGAAAGCCATGGAGCGCCAGGTGCCCGTTGTTTCCATGATAGACCAGAGCTTCCCCTTTCGCCTGTTTGCTCAGCACAGCCCGAAGGCAGGCAAGATAGTGAACCCATTCCAGATTCATGCGCTCCAGTATACCGAGTTGTTTATGGCGAACCCTCTCCAACTTACCCTCGACCCACCCATAGTTTGCGAGCTCCTGGATAATGACTTCCCTGGACAGAAGTTTATAGCCAAGATTCTGTACAACGTACTCGGAGAGTTCCTTGGCACCGCTATAAGTTCCCCTTGACATAGTGATTATCGCCATTATTATTCCTCCCCATCTTCCATTAGTACTTTTGTATTGTAGTTATATAGCGCATGCATTATCATCGTGCTCTTTGCTTAATTGAGTATGGGTATTTGTGCTGGTGACATGGCGGCAATTGCGCAGTTATGCAATAGTGTAAATGCGTAATATAACCCGTGGTCTAGTTTACTATAACATACAGGATACACAAAAAAAGAGGAAGCCGCAATATCTGGGTGCGACTTCCTTAACACAAGTTCTACAGCTAATTGATATTTCTTACGGATATAACCTTATCTTCTATAACCCTCTAAGACCAGAGATGGGGCCATTTGGGATCCTTGAATATAGCGTCTTTGTCATATCTTACATACTTTGTTATTGTGCTCCAAAGTGTCCTTGCGTATTCCCGGATGCCCTTCTTTTCTACCTCGGTTGCTTCCAAGTTAACCTGACTCACCCTAACATCTAATTTCACCTGCATTGCTTCCTCCTTCTCGCATCAGGCTCCATCTTGGTCATGATTAGCTATATCTACGTTTCCGGGATATCTTCCTTAGGATTTCTCACGACCAATGATTTGCCGGAACTGTTATCATTTCTAATAGTAGGGCCAATTCTTGTCTTTGAAGATGGCTTCGTTGTCAACCGTCACGTACTTCGAAATGGCATTCCAGATTCTCTCCGCACACCTCTTCATGTCACTTGTTAGCGCTTCGTTCTCTGCCTTTTTAACGATTGCTTGTCCCTTTTTGCGATTAGCTGCTTGCATGACACCCTCCTTCTGTTTTTCTTCTTTGCGGTTATATTATCTCCCAATCTCCGCTTTGGAACATCGGCCAACGCACGGTATTTTTTACACGTAAATACCATGAAGAGCGCTGCATCTTCGCGTCGCTGCAAAGGTGCGAATACTTGGCATGCGGTATTTATGCCTGCTAAAGGAATTGCGCATAGCTGCACCTACAGGTACTAATACCTTAAGGAGTTTGCATAAACGCGTAG
>JADFWK010000083.1 GCA_015223015.1 Pseudomonadota bacterium | reverse complement strand
GCCTTTTTGCCAAAAATTTTCCACAACCCCTGCACTTCTAAGCAGACCTCTGCCCCCTGGTTTTTGGAATGGTTATTTTTCAGCTTTCATATCCTTATTATGGTAACGCTGCCTTAACCTTTTTTGCTACATTTTCTGGCACCCAACCGGACCATAAATCTTGATAATTCTTCAAAAACCATACGGCAGCAGCTTGGGTGTTGGCCTTCTCGTCTCGCATGTATGCCAAAAACTTATTGGCCATTGCTTGTGTCGTCTCGTACTTCTTGAGAAACTCTACTATCTCAGGTGCACGTTTTTCCAGACTTGCATTGACGATAATATTTACTCTCACAGCAGGGTACGCACAAGCATAGCTGGCATCCCACACCTTTTTATCGTAAGCTGGCTCCTCAATGGGAGTCATATCCAGTTTCCCTAGAACCCATGTAGGTGCCCAGTAGTAACCGAACCAGGGCTTCCCTTTCTTATACGCCGCAGCCATGGAGCCGTTCAATGCTGCATCAGAGCCGGGGAGAAAAATGTTATAGGACTTGTCGAGTCCATAGGCCTTAAATTTCTTCTCGTTGATTTTCTCGCACTCCCAGCCGGGTATGCATGAGTAAAACCGCCCCTTACTCGGATCTTCTTGATCTTTGAAGAGCTTCCAATACTTAGGAAGGTCACTGATTGACCTCAGATCAGGGGCCATAGGTTTAATTCCCCTCTTTGCATCGCCTTTAATCACATAGGTGGGCACCAACCATCCCTGCCAGCTATCAGGGAAATTGCCTCCCAGGTCTATTATCTTTCCGGCAGCAATCCCCTTATCATAGGCCTCCTGCTGATTTTCAACCCAACACTCCATTTCCATGTCAACATCCCCTCGCACCAACCCTGCAAACAGGGTAATGGTCGCTCCTGGCGTATACTCAATTTCATATCCATACCCTTTTTCCATGATGAAACCAGCTATACGATTGTGAACCTGCGCACTATCCCAATTGAGGTCAGCAACGACGAGCTTCTTTGATGCTGCGGTGGCATAAGAGCTAAAGGGTAAGAGAAAAAGAGAAATTCCAAAAACAAGCACCACTACCTTGAAAACATAATTCTTTTTTTTCGTCACAATTTACCTCCTTTTCTGTTTTATGGTTTATGGATTCCCGAAACCCTGATGGACCTATCGGGAAGGTTTTGAGACTTCCGGAATACAAAGGTAAAAGTCTCACTTTCTAAGGGCGTGGTTTGATTAACACATTCAGAGTTAAGAATTTCATCGGCTTTTTTGCCAAAGATCTTCCATAACCCTTGTACTTCTATGCAAACTTCTCCCCTTTTATTTTTTAAATTGTTATCTTCCAATTTCTATACCGCATCTATGGCAAAGCTGCTTTTACCTTTTTGGCCATGTCGGGGGAGACCCACTTTGTCCAGGTGCATTCATACTTCTTTAAAAACCAGATGGCTGTATCCTGGGTACTGCCTTTGGATTCTCGCATGTAAGCCAGGAACTTGTTATTTTGGGCACAGGTTGTTTCGTATCTCTTGAGAAACTCAAAAACACCTGGGGCCTTTTTCTGAAGACCGCTATTGACCAGGATGTTAACATCAAAGCGCCCGTATTCGCATCCCTTGGTGGTCTCCCAGACTTTTGGGTCATGGGCTGGCTCTTCAAGAGGAGTCATGTCATACAAACCCAGAACCCAGGTGGGGGACCAGTAATAGCCAACCCATGCTTGCCCTTTCTTGTAAGCAGCGGCTATAGAGCCTGCGAGCGCTGGATCCGATCCAGGCATGAAATCGGTGAAATACTTATCCAAACCATAGGCCTTCAATTTCATGGAATTGTGTTTGGTACACTGCCACCCGGTAATACTGTTATAGAAACGGCCTTTGTTGGGGACCTCAGGATCTTTAAAGATCTTCCAATACTTGGGAAGATCAAACACAGACTTCAAATCAGGCGTCGTAGCCTTGATTCCACGTGCGGGATCTCCTTTGATCATATAGGTAGGAACCAGCCATCCCTGCCAGCTGTCTGGAAAGTTAGGGCCCAGATCCAACATGGTGCCATCATTGATCATCTTGTCGTAGATTTCCTGCATATTTTGGGTCCAGGATTCCATGTACACATCTATTTCACCCTTAGACAATCCCAACATCAGGGGAGCTGTATTGACAGCTATATAATCTACCGGGCAGCCGTAGCCATGTTTGACAATAAACCCGGCTATACGGTTATGGACCTGAACGCTATCCCAGCTATTGTCGCCGAAGACGATGGGCTTCTTTGATGCAGCAACAGTAAAACTGCTGAAAGTTAACAGTAACATCGCGATGGCGAAAACGATCACCCCAGCCTTGATAGTATGGTTCCGTTTTTTAGTCATAAGGTACCTCCTCTTTTTGGTTGATGTTGCTTGTTTGAAATCAAAGCGTCATGACTTTTCAGGCAGCCATAAATACTAGTTGAGTGCAAAGATGAACGGTTTGTGATAATCGTGCTGGGTTGGCAGGTATTGTATATATTCAGGTGTTTTGAGGTGTAACTGAGGCAATCGGGCTCAAAACGCCATCCTTCTTATTTCTACTGAAAACGGTTAAGCTGATATTGTATTAACTCAAACTATTAGAGTTAGAATTAGACTAAACAACCGTTCTTGTCAAGCCTTAAAAGGGGGCGTCTCGGAAAAAATGAAGAAAACACTCAAATCAGAACTACGGCGATAAAGCGGGGCGTGAGCAGTGAACATGAAGATTACCAAAAGATCCACTTAGCATTACTCCACCTCCAAATCCTGGACATCTAGCATATGAGTGAGTTTGGACAGACTCAGGATGATCTGTTCGATCTCCCCTTCCGGGAGCTTTTTGAGGCCATCCACGATCTTATGCTGGATGGGAGGAGGGGCGTTCTGCGCTAGAGTCTTACCGGCTTCTGTTAACTCAATGGTAATCACCCGGCGGTCTGGCGAATTCCTCATTCTGGTTACAAGCCCCTTTAGCTCCAAGCGATCAATAATCCCGGTCACCGTACTCGATTTCACCATAATGAATCTAGCAATCTGCGAGGGAGGCAAAGGACCGTTCTCATAGAGGGCAAGGAGACAGTGAAGTTGAGGGGAGCTCACTTGATA
Source organism: Pseudomonadota bacterium (assembly GCA_015223015.1). Taxonomy (GTDB): domain Bacteria; phylum Desulfobacterota; class DSM-4660; order Desulfatiglandales; family B25-G16; genus JADFWK01. The sequence goes on along the minus strand of JADFWK010000083.1, from coordinate 570 downwards.
CGTCTTGTTCAGTTCTTTGGTGTAAAGCTCTCCTGCCTGCATGAGCCTGCGGATCTGGTAAACGATTCCCCTAACCAGATCTTGAGGTGTCTTTTGATCCATCCCCTGCGACAGTGTTGAGTTATCATTGAGCATGTCAGTTTACTTTTTATAAAAGAGGTTTGAATTAGGATATTCTATATACTGATTTCTTTATCATCAATGGATTTATGATGCAATAGGAATTGATACACAAGCCCCTCCCCTTCTTGCCTCCTTGAGCAAAAAGGGGATTTTCATGATTAATCCCACCGAGCTATTTGATAAGCGGGGCAATTGCCTTAAAGGCATCAGTACCCGCTCTCTCAAGCAACTGAAAAACAATCGTTTCTGTGGAAGTCACCACCGCCCCAGCCCGCTCCATAAGCAAGAGGCCGGTTCTCCAGTTTTGTTTTGTCCTCGAGCAGACAGCGTCCTGGGGCACGTGTACAAGATAGCCACGGGCCAAAAGATCTAAGACCGTCTGGAAAACACAGACATGGCTCTCCATTCCTGTAACAATAACCTGGGTCAAACCCAAACTCGAAAGTC
>JADFWK010000082.1 GCA_015223015.1 Pseudomonadota bacterium | reverse complement strand
TGGGATAAGACATCCACAACAGAAAACCCTCTATGGGTTATCGCCTTTTCCAAAATGCTTATCATAGAGGTCACATGGTATGTTGTTGTCCTGGCCACAAATGATGCACCGGCACCTAAGACAAGGTTAACTGGATCAAAGGAGGGATCTATATTGCCATAGGGGGCAGTGGTTGCAAAGTCGCCATATCCGGTGGAAGGTGAATACTGGCCTCCTGTCATGCCGTAGATGTTGTTGTTCATAATAATGGCAGTGAGGTCAATATTGCGCCTAGCTGCATGTATGAGATGATTTCCACCAATGGCAAAGGCATCACCGTCACCCATCGGAGCGATTACCGTAAGCTCCGGCCTACTGAGCTTGAGTCCTGTGGCAAAAGCAAGGGCCCTTCCATGGAGCGTGTGAAGGGTATGAAAATCCAGATAGCCACAGATCCGGGAGGAACATCCGATACCGGAGACAACCACGATATCTTTTTTTTGAATCCCTAACTTTTCTATTGCCCGGATCATAGCTCCCATAACTATGCCGTGGCCACAGCCGGGGCACCACAGGTGAGGAAAAAATCGTTCTCTTATATAATCTCTTACAGCCATTACTTAGGCCCCCTTTCCCTGGATAATTCTAAGGATGTCTAAAATATCTTTGGGAGCGATAAAGGTGCCATCAATCTTGTTGGCCAGAAATACCTTATCACCATCATCTGTGACCCTTTTTACCTCATGAAGAATTTGCCCCATATTCATCTCAACGACCACCACAGAATCAACTGAAGCGCACCTCTTTTTGACTACATCGGCAGGGAAGGGCCACAAGGTCTGGAGTTCAAGGAGCCCGAGTTTCTCGCCCCTCTCTCTGCGGTTTTCTACCACATGGAGCGCAGTCCTGGCAGAAGCGCCATATGAGATCAAGAGACATTCTGCGTCGTGAACAAAGAATTCCTTGACCCTGGTGATCTCTTTGCTATGACCCTGAATCTTGTCTACGAGATGGCGCATCAAATCATAGACGACGGTTGGATTGGTGGAAGGAAAACCCCACATGTCATGGGCCAACCCCGTTACATTGTACCGATGGACGCCACCAAAATCAGACATAGGAAGCCGGCCGTCTTCGCGAGGCAGGTAAGGGTGATAGTCAGTTCCTTTTGGTACAGAGGTATGTAATCTGTCTACCACATTGATTTCCCCTGGTTCCGGCATTGTGAGTCTTTCCCTGGTGTGGGCAACAATCTCATCAAACAGTAAGATGACCGGGGTTCGAAAGGTTTCGGAGAGGTTAAAGGCCTCAACGGTCATGGCAAAAACATCCTGGTTATTGGAAGCTGTGAGCACGATAATAGCGTGCTCTCCATGGGTTCCCCAGCGCGCCTGCATGACGTCTCCCTGGCTCCCACTGGTAGGAAGGCCTGTAGAAGGACCTCCCCTTTGGACATTGACAATTACACAGGGGGTCTCGGTCACTACAGCAAAACCGATAGCCTCCTGCTTGAGGGAAAACCCCGGTCCGCTTGTTGCTGTCATGACCTTTTTCCCGGTAAGAGAGGCCCCGACTATCGCACACATGGAGGAGAGCTCATCTTCCATCTGGATAAATTTCCCTCGTTTTGCCGGTAGCCGATATGAGAGCGATTCTGCAATTTCTGTAGAAGGAGTAATAGGGTAACCAGCAAAAAAATCAAGACCTGCATACAAGGCTCCCTCTACACAGGCTTCGTTACCTTGAACAAAGAGGATATTGTTTTTCATTTTCTAAATGCCTTACCCAAGTTCTATTGCAAGATCAGGGCAGCGAAGCTCGCACATTCCGCAGCCATTACATTTATCCGGATAGGCAAGGTTAGCCTTTTCCATTTCATCCAAAGCCAAGGCATCTTCAGGACAAAACTCCACACAGATGCCACATCCTTTACACCATTGCCTGTTGATAAGGGGCTTCCCTTTCTTTTTCTTGGCCATTATATTGGTCATTTATCATATTAGTCCCATATGTCAAGCATTTTAGTAACATATACACTCCTTTTGCGGAAGGACTTTTACGGATAGGTGGATGAGGAGTATATGTAACCAGCAGGAATTACGCACGAAATTTGCTTTCAGGTGAGAGCATTGATATTTTGCTTGACAAAGTGTACCAAATTTATAAATCTGTCGACAATCGACTATTTCCCAGGTTTTAAGGTTATGGCTGCTTATAATAAACCTAATAAAGAAAAAGAGTGGAATCGACTTGAGATAAAGAGTTTGACCGCGGTAGTCCTGGATGACATACGCAGGCGGATTCTGACCGGGGACTTTCGGCCAGGTGAAAGAATAAATGAATCTGAGATTGCCTTAAAGCTTGGTATAAGCAGGTCGCCTGTGAGGGAGGCCCTTCGGGTTTTAGAAGGGGAGGGCCTCATCACTACCTTACCGAGGAAAGGTTCTTTTATTACGAACATAAGCGCCCAGGATGTGGAAGAGCTTTTTGAAATCAGGGAAATTTTAGAATGTCACGCAATAGACTGCATAAAGAAGAGGGCGAAAAAATCCCCAGATGAGTTAGGAGCTCTGATAGAGGAGATAGGAAGGGAACTGCTCAAAGAACCTGATATCTTTACGGTTATCTCAGGTTTTCACTTTAACCTTGTGGAACTTTCTAACAATTACCGATTAATTGAGCTGTACAAAATACTGGGAGTATCACTCAAAAGGTATCAGCTCATTTATCACAGTATAAAAGGACAAAGAGATGTTTCCATGGAACATCATCAAGCAATTGTTGATGCACTCAAGAGAGGGAATTATTCTGATATTAAAAAGTTGCTTAAGAGACACATAAGATACGTAGAGGGCACGGTAAAAAAGCAGATCAAAGAAATCTTATCTGATCAGTAAAGCCTGAGGACACTTTTGAAAGACAGGGCCTCGTTTCATTCAAAAGCCGAAGCCTTGGTGGAAGGAAGATCAAAGGGAGGTATTTTAATATGGAAGTCGATAGAGCTAGAGTGGGAAAGCACTTAGCGAAAATTGTAGGAAAAGAACATGTGTTTACGGATAAGCCCACAGCGGTAGTTTACGCAAAGGATACCATGCCCTGGGATGTAGAAGAAAAAAATATACCGTACGCAGTAGTCAGGCCCTCTAACAGTAAAGAGATTTCGAAGATATTAAAGTATGCCAACGAAAAATTGATCCCGGTTCACATCCACGGTTCTGGCACATCACTCGTAGGGTTGGCTAGGCCCAAGACGAAGGGCATTCTACTGGATACGGCAAGGATGAAGGAGATCAGAGTATATCCAGAAAGAGGGTACTTTGAAGTGGAACCAGGCCTTCATATCGCTGACGTGAGAAAGGTCCTGGCAAAGCATAACGCCATGCTTCCGGTCTTTCCCGGCAGTGAGTTGGTAGCTACCATTGGGGGCACCATAGCAGTGAATACGAGCGCCCATGGAGTAGATGCAGCGTTAGGCAAACCTGGAGACTTTGTTCTGGGATTTGAGGTGGTGTTACCAACAGGAGAGGTCATACAAACCGGAACGGAGTCTACGAGAAGACCAGCGGGTATTGACCCGACCAAATTTTTCATAGGCTCAGAGGGTCTTCTTGGGGTATTGACCTTGCTGAGAATGAGATTGATACCCCTACCGTACTTTCAGCATATAGTGGCTAACTATAAAAGGACAGAGGATATTCTGGATACGGTGATGGAGATGTACAAGCAAGGTATCTTTCCTCCGTTGTTCTATGAGTATCTTGACGAGCGTGCCTCTAAAATTGGTTTTGAGGC
>JADFWK010000081.1 GCA_015223015.1 Pseudomonadota bacterium | reverse complement strand
TCACTGCACTCATCATATTCTGATTTTGCCTTCTCCCAGGATAACCACTTTGCATCTACAATTACTTCTATCCAGTATTGTGTTTCATTGGCTTCACTTTCACAGATCTTAATCTTATTTTTGAAATCTGCTTTGCTTCTAGCTCGATTGGCTTCACGGTAGTTTGCGCCAATAGAAGTACCTGATTTTGTGATCTGATTCCTTATTGCCATGCCCTCTGGCGTACTGGGCAAGATAGATGACAGCCGAATTATGCTCACAGCGAATTTTCGGGTCCGCTTTTCGAGTCCTTTTGAGAATTCCTTATTATCCATCATTTTAGTCACTTTAGCTCACTTTAGTCACTCCTCTAACAGTACCTCAATAACTTTAGTTCACTTTAGGCATTTTAGTTCATTTTAGTCACTCACAAGACGATTGATCAACTGGCCTCAGCCAATGGTGCTGACTGGTTGATATTCACCAAAAACATCCCTTAGCTCGTCACAGATCTCTCCCAGGGTGGCGTAGGCCTTGACCGCCTCCAAAATAACGGGCATCAGGTTATCCTTTCCCTGTGCAGCCTTTTTCAAATCACCCAGCATACCCTTCACCTTGCTATTGTCCCGCTCTGACCTGAGCTTTTCTAGCCCTTCCATCTGAGAAATCCTCACACCAGGGTCCACGCGAAGAAGATCCTTTGGAGGTTTTTCCTCTATCTGGAACTTGTTTACACCAACTACCACCCTCTCTTCTTTCTCGATTTCTCTCTGGTACCGATATGCACTGTCCTGGATTTCCCTTTGGATGAAACCCTTTTCAATCGCAGCTGCTGCTCCGCCAAGCTCATCGATTTTATCAATATACTCTTGAGCCCTCTCAAAAATCTCTTCTGTCAAGGCTTCCACAAAGTATGAACCGCCTAAGGGATCTACCGTGTCAGTGACACACGACTCATAGCCAATAAGCTGCTGGGTTCTCAGGGCAATCTGAACCGCCTCCTCACCCGGCAAACAAAAGGCCTCATCCATGGAATTGGTATGGAGCGATTGTGTACCGCCCAAGACCGCAGCAAGCGCCTGAAAGGCAACTCGTACTATGTTATTCTTTGGCTGCCGTGCCGTAAGCGTACAACCAGCGGTCTGGGTATGGAACCTCATCATCATTGACCGAGGATCCTTAGCCTTGAATCTTTCTCGCATAATTTTCGCCCACAGCCTGCGTGCAGCCCTGAACTTGCTGATCTCCTCTAAAAAATCAAGGTGGGCGTTGAAAAAGAAGGACAGACGCGGTGCAAACTCATCCACATCCAGGCCGGCATTAATGGCTGCCTCAACATAAGCAATGCCATCGGCCAGGGTGAAGGCAACCTCTTGAACCGCTGTTGAGCCAGCCTCCCTGATATGGTATCCGCTAATGCTGATCGTGTTCCATTGGGGAACCTCTTGTGAACAAAATGAAAAGATGTCTGTGATAATCCTCATAGACGGCTGAGGCGGGAAGATATATGTACCCCGGGCAGAATACTCCTTGAGGATATCATTCTGAATGGTTCCCCGCAAGTCTTTTGAGGATACACCCTGCTTCTCGGCAACGCCTATGTACATGGCCAAAAGCACAGCCGCAGGGGCATTTATGGTCATTGAGGTACTCACCTTATCCAGGGGGATCTGGTCAAAGAGTATTTCCATGTCTTTAATCGAATCGATAGTTACTCCAACCTTTCCTACCTCCCCCTGAGCCAGTGGGTGGTCTGAATCGTATCCTATCTGGGTAGGGAGATCAAAGGCTACTGAAAGGCCAGTCTGGCCGTGCTCTAAGAGGAACCGGTATCGCCGATTCGTGTCCTCAGCAGTAGCAAAACCGGCATATTGCCTCATGGTCCATAATCTTCCTCTATACATGGTAGGTTGAACCCCTCTGGTAAAAGGGTACTCTCCAGGCAAACCGAGGTCTTCCACGTAATCAAAATCATGTGCATCAAGAGGCGTATATACCCTTTTTACCGGAATACCTGAGGTATTGACAAAATCATCTTTCCGCTCAGGTCTCTTTGCTAAAGTCCGTTCAATTTTTTCAGACCATTTTCTGTATTCTTCGTTTATTTCCTTAATCTTTCCGTCCTCAAACATTCTCCGGGCTCCCCTCTTCTTCCTCATCCGGCAAGTGCGATAAATACACCTGCGGCCACGACTGTCCCGATAACACCTGCCACATTAGGACCCATGGCATGCATGAGTAAGAAATTTTTCGGATCAGCTTTTGCACCCACCACCTGACTTACCCTGGCAGCCATTGGAACGGCAGACACACCTGCAGAACCGATCAGCGGATTTATCTTTTCCTTGGCAAAGAGATTCATAAGTTTTGCCAACATTATACCAGCTGCTGTTGAGAAGGCAAAGGCCACGAGCCCCATAATGAATACAAAAATAACCTGCGGTCTCAAAAAACCCTCTGCAGACATGGTGGCCCCAACGCTGATACCTAACAGAATGGTGACGATATTCATGAGTTCATTGGCCGCTGCGTCTGCGAGCCTTTTTACGACCCCGCACTCTTTGAAGAGATTTCCTAACATAAACATGGCCATGAGAGGTGCAGAGGCTGGAACAATAAGGCAGATAACCAGAACGGTCACCAAGGGAAAAATGATTTTTTCCTTCTTCGAAACGGGCCTTAACTGCCTCATCTTGATTTTCCGCTCCTTCTCAGTAGTGAGAAGCCTCATGATAGGGGGCTGAATAATGGGAACGAGGGACATGTAAGAGTATGCTGCAACAGCTGTTGCTCCCAACAGATGAGGAGCAAGGTGCACGGTAGTGTAGATAGTGGTCGGGCCATCAGCCCCGCCAATGATACCTATTGAACACGCCTCAGGTATGTTAAAGCCCAGAAAGAGGGCTCCGAAAAACGAAACGTAAACCCCGAATTGTGCCCCAGCACCTAATATGAGGGTCTTAGGATTGGCAATCATAGGTCCGAAATCGGTCATAGCACCCAGACCCAAAAAGATAAGCGGGGGAATTACCTCCCACTCCAATCCGTAATGGTAAAATTTCCACAAAAGCCCTTCCCCTTCCCCCATGAGAAAGGTGAGGGGTAGATTGACGACCAATATACCAAAACCGATAGGTACTAAAAGGAGCGGCTCGTAGTTTTTTGTTATAGCCAGGTAGATAAACAAAAAGGCAATGAGCCACATGACGAGATTGCCAATGGTTAGGTGCACAACACCTGTTGTCATAATCATATCGAACATAATCCACCCTCACTGATTAATCTTTTTCAAACGCCTTTAAGACCTTCCCAAATCCATATATTGCCCCTATCAGTATCCCGAGTGAACAGAAGACAGCCAGCAAACCAAAGCTGAATATCCTTAGTGCAAGACTCCAATCAACCATACCGATACTCTCCCTTACTATTGTAATTACTGTTACCCTATCTAGACTCACCAGGTATCGGTGCTCGAATAATGGGCACTGATACCTTTGCCAACAATTACTGCAAAAAAGCGCCCTGCCGGTGACCGCACAGGGCGCCTATTTCCGAGTATTCAAAAAGCTGTGCGTCTATTCGATCACCATTAAAACATCATCGGCTGCGACTGAATCTCCTTTCTGGCATTTTATCTCGCTAACCTTTCCCGATGCTGGGGCCACTATAGGCATCTCCATCTTCATGGCCTCAAGAATAAGAACCTCATCATTCTCATTAACCGTGTCGCCTACCTGCACCTTTACCTCGATTACCTTTCCCGCCATGGGAGCTGTTACATCACTCACTTCTGCACCTCCTCCTATTTTAGATAAAAACAAACATCCCCAGTAAGAGCCTGCTCCTCTATCACCTCTCTTGCTGCGGACTAGTTCTATTTCTGTATTGCTCTATTCTGATACTTTGACATGCACCCCATTGTCAAGTCAAAAACAGGCTATCCAGGGTAACGTCAAAGTCCAGGGTATGGCTATCTTTCCGTCACACCTTATGATCTTAGCGACTACTACTAATCGAAAAAGAGAGCTATGTTCAATCAGGTAGTCTACTCAAAAACAAGAAAACAACCCCCATTCAGCACTGGGGGGCATTTTATTCTGTGCCCTTTCCCCATTTCGAGTAGGGCGAAATACCCAGATCCCAGACACTTCGCATTCCAAATTACCGGCTCAGGATCTCTGGCTCTATTCTCGACAGTATTGAGATCTATCTCAAAGCATAATGCGTCAACCCAGGGGTCACTGTTACATTCTCAGGGAGGAGTAAGTGAAAGGCCCAATTCGGCAAGCTGATCTCTATCCACCTTCGAAGGGGCATCGCTAACGGCACAGGTTGCTCGTTGGGTTTTGGGAAAGGCAATGACATCCCGTAAGGACTCTGCCCCAACCATAATGGCCACAAGTCGGTCAAAACCAAGGGCAATACCTGCGTGCGGAGGTGCACCGTAGCTAAGTGCCTCAAGGAAAAACCCAAATTTTTCCCTCACCTGTTCTTCACCCAACCCCAAGGCACGGAAGATTTGGTTTTGCAAGCCAAGCGAATGGATCCTCACGCTGCCTCCTCCTATCTCCTCGCCGTTCAAAACCAAATCATATGATCGTGCCCTTACCGCCTCCGGTCTTTCCGCCAGCAAAGGTATATCCTCTTCGAGTGGGGCAGTAAAGGGATGGTGAACAGCTACATATCTGTTTTCTTCACTATTGTATTCCAGCAGAGGGAATCTGGTTACCCACACCAGTGAGTAGGTTCCATCTTTGGCTAAATCGAGTCTCTTGCCGATCTTGATCCTCAATAAACCGAGTGCCTCGTTAGCTATATGCGCCATATCAGCCACAAAGAGAATAAGATCCCCTTGTGTGGCCCCAAGTCGTTTTTCAACAGCACCCCTACAATCAGGTGCTAAAAACTTGGACAGTGGTGACTGCCACCCATCAGGTTGAAGTTTGGCCCAAAACAATCCCTTGGCACCGGAACCAATTACCACATGGTTTAGGTCATCCAGATCTTTCCGAGAAAATGAGGCTCCTCCCTTAACGGCCAACGCCTTAACAACGCCTCCCCCCTCCAACACATCGGTGAAGACCTTAAAATCCGAGGATTTGAGGAGATCTGAGAAATCCATCAATTCCATATTGAATCTGGTATCTGGTTTGTCAGAACCATATATATCCATGGCATTCTGATATTCAATTCTGGGAAATGGCCGTGAAATAGGGTAGTCCAAAATAGCCGAGAATAGATCCACCATCATGCCCTCAATGACATCCATAACCCCATCCTCGTCTGCAAAGGACAGCTCAAGGTCAACCTGGGTGAACTCCGGTTGTCTATCAGCCCTTAAATCCTCATCTCTAAAACATCGGACAATCTGAAAATAGCGATCAAAGCCAGCCACCATCAAGAGCTGTTTAAACAACTGCGGGGATTGGGGCAAGGCGTAAAACGAACCTTTTGTTATCCGGCTTGGCACGAGATAGTCCCGAGCCCCTTCAGGGGTACTCTTGGCAAGAAAAGGGGTTTCCACCTCAACGAATCCCTCTCTAGTCAAAAGGTTTCGTATCTGCAGAGCTATCCTGTGCCTCGTGGCGAGGTTACTAAAGAGGGCTGGCCTCCTCAGCTCCAGGTACCTATATTTAAGGCGCAAATTCTCTGATGCATCGACTTTTCCATCAACTTGGAATGGCGGTACCTCTGTCTCATTCAATATCTTCAGTTCCTTGACCTTTACCTCAATATCTCCGGTTGGGAGATCAGGGTTTTCCTGACCAGCCAGGCGGGCCGTGACGACTCCCCTTACAGCAATGACCCACTCATTCCTCAAGACACCTGCCTTTTTATGGCTGGTCTTGTCGAATTCCCGGTCAAACACAATCTGAGTCAAGCCAAATCGATCCCTGAGATCAATAAAGGTCACTTTCCCAAAGTCCCGCCGTCTGTTGACCCATCCCATGAGGATGACCTCCCGGTCAATATCATCTCTCCGCAAGCTGCCGCAGTCGTTCGTCCTTTTCCAATCTTTGAGGGTATCTATATCCAATTTCTTTCCTTCATCTCGATGAGTTCACTCACCGCGCTATCCAAGGGAAGCTCTGTTTGTTCCTTGGTGAGCATATCCCTCAGAATACCCTTGCCTTTACTTAATTCATCTTCTCCTACAATCAGAACCTTCCGAGCTTTCAGTCGGTCTGCATGCCTCATTTGAGCCTTCAAGCCTAAAGATCTGTACTCCATCTCACATTTAAGCCCAGCCTTACGGAGTTCCTGTAACCAGATAAATGCCTTATTCTCTGCCTCTTTTCCCAGAGGAGCCAGGAAAAGATCCGGCCCTGCTTCGCTCGAGTCACCCTGCTCCTTCAATAGTTCAACAACCCTTTCCACGCCTATGGCAAATCCTATTGAAGGGGTATCTGGGCCACCAAACTCTTTTATCAGGCGGTCATACCTGCCTCCACCTGCGATCGCATTCTGGGCTCCCAGCTCTTGGGTCTGCACCTCGAAAGTAGTTCTTGTGTAATAATCAAGACCCCTCATCAAATGTGAGTTTACAACAAAACCAACATCCAATTCCTTGAGGTGTGCCTTGAGGACTTCAAAATGCTGAGCGCAATCATGACACAAAAAACCAAGCATGGACGGGGCATTCTTTATCACCTGGATACATCTCTCTACTTTGCAATCAAACACCCTTAGAGGGTTCGTCTCCATCCTGATCTGACAGTCAGGGCAGAGATCTGCGCCATATTTCTTAAGGTAATCCTTCAGTGCCCCCCGGAATGGCGCCCTGCATTCTAAACAGCCCAGAGAGTTGACATGGAGGACCAGGTCATGCAACCCAAGAGAAGAAAAAAGGTACATAATCATATATATCAGTTCACTATCCGATTTTGGGCCCGGGTCTCCAATAATCTCAACATTTATCTGATGAAATTGTCTCCTTCTGCCCTTCTGAGGCCTCTCATACCTGAACATTGGGCCTATCGTAAAGAGCTTCCTTACCGGATGACCCTCATAGAGTTTATTCTCTATATAAGCCCGCAGGATCGACGCCGTTGCCTCTGGTCTCATGGCGAGTTGGTTGCCCTTCCTATCCGTAAGCGTGTACATCTCCTTTGAGACAATATCGGTGTCCTCGCCTATCCCACGAGCAAACAGCTCGGCTTTCTCGAGTATCGGGATCCTGATTTCCTGGTACCCAAACACCTCAAATATGCGCTTCGCCTCCGATTCAATCCTGTTCCAGGTTCCAACCTGAGAAGGAAGTATATCTTTAAAACCTCTTATTGCCTTAAGCTGCACACGGGTATCCTTTCTATCCTAGTAGACTAGCAGAACAAGATTCCCTTCTATCAAAGGCCTTCTGTCCAGTCAATTATTTTAGATCGTTTTAGATAATTGCTCACACCTTTCCTGCGATTTTGAAGACTAGAGTTGTTACTCGCTAAAAAGGTAGTAGGAGTGGGGCTAAGGTTTTAAGTGTGGGCCGCACCAGGTTTTTTATGTGCCGTTCGTACCTAACCGAGCAGCTACCTTTTTTTCCAGGTTTTTGATAATGACTTTTAATACCATACCTTCTTGGATGGGTCCGGAATTATTCCAGCCCTTCAACAGGGCCTCTTGTTTTTTCTGTTTGAATTGCTCCAGGCTGGTAACCATAGATTCCCAGGCAAACAATTTCTGGAGTATGTGACGTTCAGGGGCATTCAAATCTTTTTCCGTGTCAAAGGATTTTCCATTCCAGGTGGTGATAATCATCCTGCTCGTCCCTCTTAAGAGCATTCGGCTGCTATGTTAGTATGGTAATGCTGCCTTCCATAAACATTACAGCCCGACCAGATATTGAAACCCTATCTCCACAATCTTTGCAGAATAGCTCTCCGCCCCGTTGGGACACCTGGTGAGCGTGCAAGTTCTTCTTATTCAACCTACCGGCCCAATATGGTGTCAAAGCACAATGAGCAGACCCGGTAACAGGATCCTCATCAACACCAAATTTTGGAGCAAAAAAGCGGGATACAAAATCGACATTGCCCCCTTTAGCAGTTACCATCACTCCTCGCAAATCCAGTTTCCTCAACATTTCCATGTCAGGATGCAGGTCTACGATGTCATTCTCGCCTGAAAACACAGCTACATAGTCTTCTGAACGCAGTACCTCCACTGGCTCTCTCCCCAGACCGTCAATTAAGGTCTTGGGCGCTTTGCAGGGGACAGGCGGCTGTGATGGGAAATCCATTGAGAGCAAGCCTTTTTCTTGAACCACGGTAAGCCTTCCACTCCTCGAACGAAAAATGATTTCAGCACTCGATTGCTCAAGATGGGTAAAGATCACAAAGGCTGTAGCCAGGGTAGCATGACCACACAGATCAACCTCCGCAACAGGGGTAAACCAACGGATATGGTAGCCATTTTTCTCAGGGACAAAGAAGGCTGTCTCCGAAAGGTTGTTCTCCTGTGCTATTGCCTGCAGCAAAGAATCCTCCAGCCACCTTTTCAGCGGGCATACAGCTGCAGGGTTGCCCGAAAAAATTCGGCTCGTAAACGCATCAATCTGGTAAATCGGAATCTTCATTGTCTGCCCAAAGAATTGCAATTACATTCCAGGCCAAGCCGAGTGGGTCTACCTGTTTAGTTTCTCTTGAATCTTGTGAGTGTTTAACTCCCGCAAGGCATCAGCCGCGATCCACTCGGCAGCCTTTGAGTCGATTCGTTGAATCTCTTTGGCTATTTCAATAGCACCTGTATTCAGGCTCCGGTTTCTCTTCCCAATTTGTCGCAAGGCCCAATTGACTGCCTTTTTGACAAAGTTCCGTTCATCTGTGGCCTCTGCTTGTATGATCGGGAAAAACTGCTCAAACTGACTATCATCTGCCTCCTTTTCGTGAACAGCAAGGCAGGCCATGAGTACAAAACCAGCCCTCTTTACAAACTCCTCACTCCGGCAGCTCCACTCGATAGCCTTCTGGTAGGAAAACCTCGTTTTCTTAAAAAGATTGTTACAGCACTGATCACACACATCCCAGGAGTCAAAATCCTTGACCCATCGCTCCAGCTGCTCTTCGGTGACCAGGTGCGGATCATCGACCATGCTGGCCAATATCTTGGCTTCGTGGAGACCAGAACGCCAGAGCTGTTCGGAAAGGGCGTGGTCTTTACCGATTTGTTTCGCTATCTTCCGCAGATTGGGAATAGAGACGCCGTAGGCATTCTCTGCATTGATGCCAAATCGGGCCATACCTGCAACGGCCTCAGGGTCAAATAGGGATTTCAATTCTTCCAAAACCTCTGTGTATTGCATTTTCCTTGTTCCTCATACAGCCTTCCATCACCTGAGTTCAACTGTTTGTCTGGATCGGCGAAAAGCGGAAGAAGAAAGGCGAATCTTGATACAAAGTCACATCATGCATCTTCAAATCGATTACGTTCTCTATTTTTTCGCACTCTCTCTGGTTTGAAAATCCGTCCATTCATCACAATATAGATGCCGGGCGGCAACCACTGCACTGCCACAACGGCACAACCAATATTAAATTCAGCATCGCTTGATTTAAACTTAGCAGGTTGCATGGCTCCGGTAAGCACCACCACTTTATCTGCTATGGCCTGAAGTTTTTTGGCGGTCTTAATCATAGTGTCCGTCCCATGAGTCACCACTATGTATTCATGTTCATCGGATTCTATTTTGTCAAAAAGGAATTGACGATCTTCGTCTGCCATGTCCAGGCTATCTTTGTGTATCAGAGACTCGCATTCATAGTCAAAGCTAACATTCGCTTCTTTCAATACCTCATTAAGCATAGACTCCCCAACCTGGTATTCGCTTCTCTTGTCAAAATATACCTTGTCTATCGTTCCTCCTACAGCAAAAAACTTGATCTTCATCTCTCTTTAGCCTCAAACTGACCATATAATGATTTGCATGTGAACCCTGGCCTAGTCTTGCGGTTCGCCCTGTCAACTCCCCCGAATTCTCTATCTAATCGACTTTCTCCCAAGCTGCAATATTCATTGCATGGGTCCTCCATAATGTGAGTTTACATCTAATCAGAGTCCAGTGGTGCGTTTCTTACCGAATTACACCTCACAAAAGTGCTTGGTCTTATAGGCCTCGAGGAGTTGTGTTACTTCTTGTTCGCACTCCCCACACCCAGTTCCCACTTTGGTCATCTCCTGGAGTTCATAGAACGTCCGTGCACCTTCCAAAACAGCATGTTCAATCTCCTGATCAGTAACATTCATACATTTACACACAACCCGCTCTTCTTCTTTCTTAATCTTGCCTTCCATTCCGTTGCGCACGTAATAATCGTTTATGGCCATGCGCAATGCCTTGTCGCCCAGCACAGAACAATGCACCTTGTGGTCCGGCAAACCACCGAGCTCCCTGTTTATGTCTTTTGCCGAAAGATTATAGGCATCATCTAACTTCATTCCCTTGACCATTTCTGAGAGAACAGAGGTGCTCGCAATAGCGCTTGCACAGCCAAAGGTCTTCCATTTGCAGTCAGCAATAATTCCTTTTTCCTTATCGACCTTGATAACTACGATCATCTCATCGCCGCACTTCACATTCCCCGTAACACCCTTACCGTCTTCCTTATAACCATCTTCATCCATGAGGATGTTCCTGGGGTTCATAAAATGTTCTTTAACGGTGTCTGTGTATGCCCAACTGGCTTGAGTCATTGCAGCCTCCTCTTATACACTGTTGACATATCCCTGATCTTTCCGATCACACGAGGAAATACATCAATCATATACGCTATTTCTTCCATGGTGTTCTCGCGCCCCAAGCTTATGCGTATTGAACCGTGAGCGCATTCCGCCGGTAATCCTATTGCGAGAATTACATGGGAGGGATCGAGAGAACCCGATGCGCAGGCAGAACCTGTTGACACGGCAATTCCTTCCAGGTCTAAGTATAGAATTATGGCTTCTCCCTCCGCCCCCTCAAAGGACACATTTAACGTATTGGGAAGGCAATCGGTAGGATGCCCGACAAACAGCACATCAGGAATGTTTTCTTCTATGCCTTTCTTAAGTGCTGCCTTCAATTCGAGCAAATGCTTTTCATCAGATTTCATTTCTTGAGAGCGCATCTCAATGGCCTTTCCAAGACCGATTATCCCAAGCGTATTCTCTGTTCCGGCACGCCTGCCTCTCTCTTGGTGCCCACCGCGAATCAATGGGCAGAACGGAGCATCCTTCTTCACATACAACGCACCGATCCCTTTTGGCCCGTACATTTTGTGGCCGGAAAGCGTTAGGAAATCAACATCCAGCTCCCGCACATTAACCGGTATCTTACCCACTGCTTGAACAGCATCCGTGTGAAACACCGCCCCCCGCTCATGTACAATCTCGGCAATCCCTTTAATATCCTGTACGGTGCCGATTTCGTTATTTGCCATCATCACCGACACGAGCCCTGTTCTTTCTGTAAGCAAATCTCTTAGCTGCTCAAGGCTCACTTTTCCGTACTCATCCACGCCCAGGTATAAAACATTAACACCCCTCTCCTGAAGACACTTAGATGCCTCCAGCACACAGGGATGCTCAATGGTTGACGTAATAATTTCATTAACCCCTTCTTGATGATACGCACACTGTTTTCGTTGGCAGGTAACGGCAGATAATACCGTGTTATTTGCCTCGGATCCGCTCCCTGCAAACATAATCTCCTCTGGCGACGCACCGATGAATGAAGCGACTTCTTCACGCGCTTCTTCAACAAGTTGTCTTGCCTGTCTGCCAGAAGCATGGAGGCTGGAGGGATTACCAAATACGTCCATGGTCTCTATCATCACCTTTTTCACTTCCGGATGAATGGGCGTCGTTGCATTGTTATCCATATAAATTTCTTTTGGAGACATTATCTCCTCCTCAATTTAGTTTCTCTTATGGCCGGATTTAATCCCCGCCTTACTCTCCTGCCCTGGCTCAAAGAGCTCAATAATTCAAAAAATCATCCTAATAATCTAATAATCCATTCAATTAATTCAATACAATTCTTCATAATTATATCGACCTTCATCCGATCCAGAGGGCAAAATGCCTTTCTGAGTATTCTGACTGACAGCCACCACGCAACGCTGCGCGTAGGGAGGTGATCGTGCCTAGGTATCGGAAGGTGGCTATTTCGCCAGATTCCCTTGCCCCGAAAGGAGCTGATGGCAAAGTGGGAGGGTTTTGGGAACGACTAAATTTTAAAGGCCAGGTACATCTTTCTCATCTTGGCCAGCTCCTCTACGAAATGCCAACTCCCTCTTTCAACAAAATCCGCGGTGAGGGGCGTTCCGATTTTAATGTTTTCGGGGTGGGCAACATCAACACCCAGAATTTGAGCACTAATCCTGGGGCCTTCCTCCACCTCAACGATGCCAGCACAGTACGGGTTGTCTCTGCTATAGCCTGCATCTATCATTGGCATGGGACCAACACCGATTACGGTAAAGGCAACCAGTTTCCCTTTCCCGCTGAGCTCCACCCATTCCATTTGGTGGCCTTTACAGGTGGGGCATATGGAACGCGGAGGCAACCACAGTGCACTGCATTCCTGGCATTTAGATGCCATCAGCTTCTTTTCTTTAAGAAAGTTATCAAAAGAGGCAATAGTGAACGGTATCTCTTTCATCTGAACTATCTCCTTTCAAAGATTTGGACAACGGCTGTGGTCCCGTGAGCCCCAATGTTATGATTCAGGGCAAGGTTAACATCCATGTTTGTGACTTGTCTTTGCCCTGCTTCGCCTCTCATCTGTTGGAAGATCTCTACAACCTGCGCAGCACCGGTCGCTCCCACGGGATGTCCCTTACATTTCAGTCCACCGGAAACGTTAATTGGTCTTCTCCCGTCTCTCGCAGTCATGCCCTCCCCGGCTGCTGTAGCTGCTTCTTTGCCTTCCTTAAAGAAACCAAGGTCAGCAATTGCCATTACCTCGGCAATGGTAAAACAATCATGAACCTCGGCAATCTTGATATCCTCGGGTCCTACGTCGGCCATCTCATATGCTTGCTGTGCCGCAACTTGCGCAGCAGGAATAGAGGTGAGCGTGTCCCTGTCGTGAAGATTATGACCACTCGCCTGTCCTGTTCCAATGATATAGATCGGAGTATCAGTGAAGTCCTTGGCTATCTCCTCGGCCACAAGCAAGATACAGGCTGCCCCATCGGTAATCGGGCAACAATCGAACAGGGTGTTTGGCCATGCAATTACCGGATTATATCTCGGGTCATTAAGGAATTCCAGTTCATCAGCCCAGCTTGGAACCGGACCCCCCTTCTCTTTGGCCTTGGCAATACGCATATTCATCACATCCTTGATAGTCATAGGGAAATGGGCTTTGGGGTTCAAGGCGCCATTGCTATGGTTCTTAATCGCTACCTTCAACAGATCGTCGTGAGTGGTTCCATACTTTTCCATGTGCGCTGTTGCCATAGAAGCATACAGGCCAGGAAAGGTAAATCCAGCTGAGCTTTCATAAGTCGTATCAGAACCACAGGCAAGAGCCATTGTTGTCCAGTCGATGGGCAATACACTCATCTTTTCGGTACCCCCGGCCAAAACCATGTCATACAGGCCTGAGGCTATTCCTATAATGCCTTCTCTTACCGCAACTGAACTGCTTGCACATGCATCTTCAACCTTGAGTGCTGGACGAGGAGTCAAACCAATTTCACTGGCACACAAGACCCCTATCACCGATTGTGACTCCCACATCTCAGCACCACAATTCCCCACATAGAGAGCCTCGATCTCCTGAGGGTCAACCCCCTTATCCACGGAGGCTTTCATGTCCAGAAAGGCCTCAGCAAACAGTTCGCGATTGGTCACATCCGGTCTGATACCAAAAGGTGACATCCCGGCTCCAACCATAGCGACACCTCTAGCCAGTTCCCTCTTTCTTTTTGCCATTCTCCTACCTCCTAAAAGAAATGAGCGATCATGTAACAATTGACAAACTCGTAAAAAGTGAAAAATCGAGTCACTCCCGCGAAAGTGGGAGTCCATAATAAGTTGAAATAACTGGATTCCTGCTTTCGCAGGAATGACAATTAACAGGCATGTTGGACTTTTTACGAATGCATCAACAATTGACAAACTCGTAAAAAGTGTTTTGTGAACAAAATCGACTTTTTACGAATGCATCGACAATTAGACCGGCTATCATATCGGAATATTGGTCTATTGGTTCTCCATCTCACATTGCCAAACATCACAGGAGCAACCCTTTATTTCCTGATT
>JADFWK010000080.1 GCA_015223015.1 Pseudomonadota bacterium | reverse complement strand
TGGTTTCGATGCCAAAAAGGCTCTATGCAACATTCATACTATATATCATCTCTCACATAAAATCAAGTAGCATTGCGGATAACGTTAAATTGCAGCGGAACACGGGTATTTTTTTAGTGATAAGAACTCCTTTTGTTGGAGAGAAAGTATAGGTGGAGTGGCCTTGTGTGTCAACGGGAAAGCGTCTACAATATATGCCATTATTGGGGTAGGCCATGGCGGGAGGGCTGTCAAGGGCAGAGAGGGATATCTCTTCATCGATGGAATTTATTGGGTGTTGCGTCTTTTTTAGCTAAATCTGGTTAAAGGCCTCCGTTGACTGCCATGGCCGTCTTTGAAATCAGGAGGTATAAGTCTCAATCGGATAATACGCCGGAGGCGTACAAGTCCGGATCGCAGTAGAGATAATCCTCACTAGGTGGGATCTGAGAATCCCTGGCCCAGACCGATCACCCGCTCTATATACTCAAAAAGTCAGGTTTGGAATAGTGCATAGTCTAAGCCTACGATAGGTAAACGAGTCGCACAAGGGCAGGCTGAGTAATCTAAGCAGATATGTACTGGTGGAGCGTTGGCCCTGAATGAGGGCTTCTTTTTGACTAAGGAGATCCCTAAGTGTTTCAGAAATAACAGACGAAATGGTAACCGTTACCTCTCCTGGGCATATGTAGAGGCAGCCAACTTTGCCAACAGGTTTTGCCCCCATGCTCAGGCATTCTATCAGCGCAAGATGGCAAAGACAAATGGGCTTGTTGCCATAAAGGCATTGAGCAATAAACTGGCCGGGGCATCCTACTATGTCATGAGAGATCAGGTGCCTTATGATATGGATAAGCTTTTTAGGAAATGAGCTTGGGTGCAGCACGGAAACAGGCAAGGGGTTGGTATAGAATCCACAAGATGTGATTGGTATCTGCTGCACCCACACATAATCAGGCGGCATTTGTTTTCTATCCTGGCTCGCCTATACCGTGAGTCATAAAGGGGTTGGTTAATAACCATAAGATTTGTCATATATCCGATTGAACACGGTAGGCTCGCCCGCCTCTGGAGGGGAACGGACGATTTTCTGGGGTCCAACTGAAAAGGACCAGGGGCTGTGCTTTAAGCAAAGCTCAAAGCACAAAAAAGCCTTTATGCGCCTCAGGCGCGTTGATCCCGATGGGCCTCCGGCTCGTAGAGCCTACGCCTCGGAGAGTGACTGGTGTGGGTCACTGAGTGACCAGAACCAACGCCCCCTCTTTTACGCACTTTGATTTTCTCGCTTGCCTTGTGACACATTACTATAATATCCATAATAATGTACTATTTCCTGGCCTTTACTCGGGACATAGCACGTTCATCTCGTGGTTGGATTCTTGGCCCGCAAACAATTCTTAGATGTAGCAGGAATTTATGGAATTAAGGAATTGGAATAGGGAAGGGTGGAGAGAATATGAACGGGGAAGGAGAGAAAAAGATAGAATGCGGAATCTAGCGCTCCAGTATTCAGGAAAAAGGTGATTACAAACAGGAATTAACTAACTTACCATTGAAAGGAGTTACCCATGTCTTATGAAACTATTATCTATGAGGTGGAAGAAAACGTTGCCATAATTACACTGAACAGACCTCAGGTCTTCAATGCTATTAATCCCACAGTGATAGCAGAGATGAAAGACGCCCTGGAAAAAATCGCTGCCGATCAATCCATAAAGGTCCTTATCCTGACAGGAGCTGGAGATAAGGCCTTTGTTTCAGGGGCGGACATAGCTACAATGAAAGACTTTAGCCCATTGGAACAGAGATTTTTCTCAAGGCAAGGTCATGAACTCCTATTTCAGTTGGAGGCCCTTCCAATACCGGTAATTGCCTGTGTCAATGGCTTTGCCCTTGGAGGAGGAGCAGAGATATCAATGGCATGTGATTTTACATATGCTGCTGATTCTGCCAAGTTCGGTCAGCCTGAGATAAACTTAGGGATTATTCCCGGCTTTGGCGGCACCCAGAGGTTATCTCGTTTGGTGGGTAAATCAATGGCTAAAGAACTGTGTATGACCGGAGTAATGATCAGCGCTCAAGAGGCCAGGGATATCGGCCTTGTGAACAAGGTATTTCCAAAAGAAACTTTGTGGGAAGAGACAATGACGGTTGCAAAGTTGCTGGCATCAAAAGGTAAAGTGTCTATACGGGCCGTCAAAGATACCATCGAAAGGGGTTACGACCAGGATCTGAGGGCTGGCTGCTACATGGAGATCGATGCATCTGCTATCTGCTTTGCCAGTGAGGATGCCAAAGAAGGAATGGGGGCTTTCTTAGAAAAAAGAAAGGCCGAGTTCAAAGGAGAACTTTCATAAATTGAGCGTGTCTAATACTATTTTAGTTAATGCTATCAACGGATTCCAAGCATACATGTTACGAGCTGTCCCCCGTAGGGGGAAACCAGATGAGGACTATCTATTTCCCGGTTTAGATGACTATTGTCAGCAATTTCCTGCATCCCTATGCTGTTATGGGGATTGAACTTTTCTGGCCTGTTGATTGAGATAATAGCTATGGTTTTTCCTCAATCCAGCTAAATATGTTTGTATATAGTCTTTCCTTGAACCTAATACTGGTAAAAACCACGTCCGGTTTTCCTCCCTAAATGGCCGGCCCGGAACATCTGTCTTGTCAGTGGGGCCGCCAGGAATCGATCACCATATTCATTGCGCAGAATATCCATAATCTTCAGGTGAACATCAAGCCCAATCAGATCCAGTAGCTTTAAGGGTCCCATGGGCATATTTGCAGTATGAATCATTCCTTTGTCTACCTCTTCAGGGGGGTTGCCATCCATGACCGCCAGTACAGCTTCATTGATATATATACTCAGTAACCGGCTGTTGATAAAACCTGCATAGTCAAGGGCTAAACACGGAATCTTACCAATGCTTTCCACGAAGTTCACTGTTGCCTGAACAGTTTCAGGAGATGTCATCAGCCCCTTGATGACCTCTACCCCCTTCATAACAGGCACAGGATTCATGAAATGTATCCCTATGACCATGTCGGGTCTCTCTGTGGCCGCTGCAATCGATGTAATGGGAAGGGATGAAGTATTTGTTCCCATTATGGCATGAGTCGGACATAAATCATTCAATTTCTGGAATGTTTCAATCTTGAGCGCCAGGTCCTCCGGAATAGCTTCCACAACCAGATCTGATTCCTGTACTACCTCGAAGTCTGTGGTAGGTGTTATTCGGGAGATAATAGCTTCGCTTTCCTCTGGAGTCATTTCCCCTTTCTTAGTAAACCTCCCGAGACTTTTCTTTATGCTCTCCAATCCCTGCTCCAAGATAGCCTGGGCAACATCCACCATATAAACCAGATACGGTCCGGCTGCAGCTATGGTTTGGCTGATACCATTACCCATGATCCCGGCACCTAATACAGCAACGGTTTTAGTTTTAGGATCCATATTATGTCTCCTTTCTTAATAGCTATTTTACGTGTGTAAGCCCCTATTTATCCTATTGCCT
>JADFWK010000079.1 GCA_015223015.1 Pseudomonadota bacterium | reverse complement strand
GAGAAACCCATCGGCTGTTGTGTAATAACATTCCACATAACCAGGAAGAAAATTTCATTATTTTAGTAAAGTTTTACATACCTCGGCTGAGATAAGGGTTAGAAAAAAGGGAAGGGATGCCCACATGACACAGGCAATCCCCCCTTCCCTCCCGTGGATCACGGGTACGGGAGCGACCCGCCCTTTCGGGGAGGTTCTAGGAGAAAACAGTGACGAACAAATGGGCAAATCTAGTACGCTATCAAAAATGCACAACCTTCCTAGCTAACAGCTTTGGTATCATACGATAAAGAGTGTTGTCAAGTGAAAAATCACAATATATGGGGTTTTTTTCTATTTCTATTCAATATCTAGTACTTTCAAGACGGCCTGTTGCCCAAACGGAAATCCCTTTGAGCGGGCATTAAAACGTTTTTTGCTAAAAAATCTTGGCGAAGTGGAAGATAAGCGATGTCAACTGTTTGAGCCCGAAGCGTGAGTTTTGACATCGCCTGGAGCGGGCCTTAGATTTATCAGAAAACGTTTCAGACTAAGAGAAAAGGGATTTCGGCAACAGCCTGAAGAAATTTGACAGAGAGCTACTAATCCCCTGAGTGCAATCCCTTCCCTGTCCTAGAGGCAACCACCAGCCTCAAAATTGTTTCTATCTTTCCGGTGGCAGCTCTTGCAACATTCGTCCAGATTGGAGTTTACACAAAAAGCGTGGAAGGATTGAAGAATGGTCTTGATCTTCTGACCTTTAGATTCGGGGGGTGCTAATTCTTACAGTATTTGAACCCTACAACGACACCTTGGTTGAGAAGTCATTCTGAGTGATGCCGCCGGGGAGAGCGAAGAATCTACGATCTCCCGGCACATACTAAAACTAAAACCTAGATTCCTCGTCGCTTCGCTCCTCAGACCTGTCCTCGAGCGAGGCGAAGGAATGGAAAGTCTTGTTGTAGGGTCAAATCAAAGAGGGAGGGATTTTACGGCAATAGTGTGACTGAGAGTATAGGAATATCACATTATCTTAGGCCTCGATTAGAGCTTCTATATCTTGAAAGCGAGAATTGGGGGAAGGTGAGTGAGATTTGATTATCTCTTCGCTAATCTTTTTCCGGTTCCCTGAAGATTGACAAAATCAATGTCAGCCCGAGCCTCAGTAAGAGGGTCCAGGATGGGTTGAGTAGATTTATTGATATCAATTAGCGTGAGTGTTCCGGTAGCCACTTGACCAATTTGAATCAGGTTTGGAGCTGATGTTGCAGGATTCCAATTGAAGGTGGTATACGCCTTTTCCTCATAACTAAAGAGGTCTGGTTTGTTTAAGTAATCGTACACTAGGTCATACCTGTCATTCCCATTACCCCACGCTTTATCCAAAAACCAAACAGAATACTCGTTGCCGAATTCAACTTGGTGTGTGCAGAAACTGTCCGTACCATATCCCTCGGTATGGGCTTCAGAATAATGGAGATAATGCGAACCATTGTCATCGCTGACAGAGAGATTAAGATCTTTCCAATTCATTTCAGTATAAGTGGGTGATGGTTCTTCTAACACCAAGAATTCGGATGGAGGAACAGGCTCGTAAATAGTCCCCAGTTGCATATCTATACTGAACTGGAGAGGAACTGACGGGGGCATATTGTTGTTGTAGACATAGCTGTCTGTAGATTTATGGTATTCATACTTCAGAAGATTCACAATGGTTCCTCTGAAGGTCAATACTACGCTATGATTCGCAGAGGCCACAAAAACCAACCCCCTTTCAAGCTAATAGTCCGCTTGTTGATATTACTTAAGCAGAAATCATGCCAAACTGGTGTGAAGATATGATTACCAATGATTCCAAATACTTGACAGCCCGTTCTCGAAGAATTTGGAAGTGGAAGTGCATATGATTTAGATCTTGGATTCTCCGAGATGTCAAATCCTTGACATTCTCCATTAGCCGCCAACCTCACCCCTCCAGTGCAGCGCTCGTTTTATTTTCTCCTTTTTGCCTTTGTTCCCTCGCCTTGAACGGTCATGTCATAGTGAAACCTAGCCTATTGAGTTTTAAGCTTCTTGCAGGATATGGGTATCTTTTTTTTGGATTATGCCCCGCATAGTTTAGATGAGTGGGCGTTTCAAAATGGTTTATATAGATGGAGCCTATGATTCTAAGGCTTGGGGCTCAATAAACCATTTTGACACGACCCAGTAAGGGGCCATGTTATAGGGCATAACCAAAAAAAAGATACCCATATCCTGAACTTTGACGTTACCCTGCCTAGCCTTACCCTTGGACTGTAACTCTTTGAGTCATATGATACATAACAAAAAATATTCTATGTTAATCTCTAAAAAATAATTCACAAAATTGATAAAATTTCTTGACAAATTAGATCATTTTATATTAAATTTTATACAATTCCATCTAACTATTTCTAATCTTTATGAAAATAAGTCATAAACCGGTTACCCGGAAGTCCTCGTTTTCTAAATGACATTGTGTTTCTCTGTGGGCGAGCATGTTTTGCTCATGAGAACCCCCAATAACCTGGCACAGATTTCATTACGTAGATACGTGTGGAAAGAGCTTTTTGTTAATCTGGCTTAGCGCTCGTGGTTCTGAGAAGGCAACAATAATGAGCACGTTACCTGGGTACACTGAAAAAAGAAGCATTGGTCGCCGCAGGGAGGACAAACTTCTAAGACACAGAATCCGTAAGCTTAATCAGCTTTTTGTTGTCTGCCAGTGCATCACTTCAGAAATGAACCTACATGCTTTGTTTGAAGTGATTATGGCGCAAACCAATCAGATCATGGGCACCCAAAGGAGTACCGTATTTCTTTACGACCACAAATGCGGGGAACTTTGGTCTCTTGTTGCAACCGGTATGAAAAAAAATGAGATCCGATTACCTTCGGACTCCGGTGTTGCCGGCTGGGTCTTTCAACATAACACTCCATTGATAATCAATGATGCCTACAGTGATCCGCGTTTCTATTCGGGTGTAGACAAGATATCAGGCTTTCGAACCAAAAACATTCTCTGCGTGCCTCTGATTAATCGTGAAGGGCACTGCATTGGGACTCTGGAAGCCCTCAACAAGACTGGGCATGATTTTAACGATGAAGATATAGAATGGCTTGCATCCATATCCCAGTATGTTGCAATCGCTCTTGAAAACTCGATAATTTATGAGGAGTTAAAAAGTTATTCAGAAGAACTGCAGACCACACCCGTACGTATAGAAATCCTTGAGAAGGTGAAGGGCCAGCTGTCAAAATTTGTTCCCTCCTCTGTTGCTCGGTTGGTTGAACAAAACCCCGACAAAATGGCATTTGAAAAGACCCCTATGGATGTCAGCATAATATTCATTGATATTCAGGGATTCTCCGGAATCACAGAAGGCTATGACCAAAGACTAATCAACAATATGGTAGAATCCCATTTTTCCAGATACCTGGAATGCATAAATCGACACGGTGGAGAAGTAAACGAGATATCTGGCGATGGGTTGATGGTCATCTTTAAGAGTGGCTCTTTGGAAACTAATGCTCAGAAAGCCGTAGCTGCCGGACTGGAAATAGTGTCCGAAAACAAACGACTGAATAATGAGCACTCGTATCCCTGGGGGCGGGTTGAGCTGCACTTAGGAATCAACTCGGGTAAGGCATGGGTAGGTTCCACCAGAATAAAAAGTCCCACCGGAGAACGGTGGACCTATACGGCTTCGGGATTCGTAACCGTTTTGGCAGCACGAATTGGCGCTGTGTCGTCCGAGACACGACTTTACGTGGGCCCCAAAACATATCATTGTATTGAGAATTCATGCGATTGTGAATCTATTGGGCGCCGAGAGCTTAAGAATATCAAAACCCCTATACACATCTACTGGGTAAAAAATATTAAAGAAAATCAATCCGATATCTGATGATCTGCTCTTGGTAGATTCCGATTGAACATGATCTACCTTTTGTGAGCCCCGCTGCACCACATCCTGCATGAGTCAAAAAACTTTCGCCTAATCATGAAAATATGAAATTCTCCTCCAGATCACCAAGAGAACACTAGGTGAGCGCATACCTCAGGCGTCTTCTTGCCTCCTTTTTCTCCACACAAGAGAGTCGGCTCCTCCCCTTACACCAGCAAAAAATTAGCCCTTGTTCTAACAAGAATTGTTGATCTTATGCAAACAGTTCTTTAGTATGTCAAAAGATGGGGCAGGTTCAGTTTTTGAAATTTCCTTTTAATAAGAAGGAGGAAAAAGATGGATGTCTTTACAGCTATTAGAGGGAGGCGGAGCTGCCGGAATTTCCTTCCCGAACCGGTCAGCCAAGACACTATTGAAAAGATTCTTGAAGCTGCCATTTGGGCGCCTTCTCCTCTCAACACTCAGCCGTGGGAATTTATAGTTATCACAAACGAGGAGGTGAAGAAAAAGATCTTTTCCGAGGCTGAAAGGTGCCGAAAATGGGCCATTGAAAAGAGTGGTTGGAAGTGGCTAGGAAGCTACCGGGTAGACTTTGTGCAGTCTGCCCCTGCCATTATCGTTGTGATAGGAGACCCAAAGAAAACCGGTGTCGACATGTTCCAGGAAGAGGGTGGGGTTGGGTATCAGCACGCCTGTGCTGCCGCCATCCAAAACATACATCTTGCTGCCCATGCCCTGGGCCTGAGTAGCATATGGTTCACCTTCTTCGACAAAAAGCCCATGAGAGAGATACTCGGCATCGACCCTGCCAAAACACCTCTGGCCCTTGTATGCCTCGGCAAGGCAGGTGGTGATATTTCTCGGACACCTAGAAAGGATGTGAAGGAGAAAACCACCTATCTCAGGTGATCCTATGGGAATTTGTCCTCCCAGAAGACCACAAGGGTTATTATGCTGAATCTCTCTGTCTCAAGCTGGTAGCGCCTCTTCATATTGCCATACTAACGGGAGTGGGGTTAAGAATCCTTTCCAGATCCCGTGGGGAGATCTCTGCGAGCAACCCCCTCT
>JADFWK010000078.1 GCA_015223015.1 Pseudomonadota bacterium | reverse complement strand
TTCACGGGTTCAGAGGTTCAGGGTTGAACGAAAATCTGAAAAGTCTTACGAGCAAGGTTAACGAAAGAAATGTAACCCTGAACCTCGCCTGCCATCCGTCGGGCAGGGGTGAACCTTGAACCTATGAACGCCTACGAATAATTCTATAATCTTGGTGTCTTGGTGCCTTTGTGGCAAGATACCTGAGTTACAAAAAACCAAACCAAAAGCTCAAACCAACCGGATGCAGCTTGAAAACAGTCGCCCTTATACCTGCACGATACCTATCAAAACGTTTTCCAGGAAAGCCGCTCGCCCTGATTTCTGGAAAACCAATGATTCAACATGTTTACCAGAGATCCAGGGCATGCCCAGAACTGGATGAGACATATGTGGCAACCGATGATGTGAGGATTTACAACTGTGTCAAGGAATTCGGTGGCCAGGCAGTCATGACGGCAGAGGGTCACCACTCAGGCACCGATCGGATTGCTGAGGCAGCGGAAAAGCTTAGCCTCGACCCTCGAGATATCGTAGTAAATATTCAGGGTGATCAACCCATTTTTCACCCATCAATACTCTCTGACCTTATACGACCCCTGACAGAAGACCCGACAATCCCGATGTCTACCCTCGTTTACAAAATCACTGAGGATCGAGAACTCCAAGACATGAATAGCGTACAGGTAGCTGTCGATAACAATGGGTATGCTTTGTATTTTTCCCGTCTACCGATCCCATTTTGTCGGGATCAAGGATCAAAGGTCGTTCACTATAGGCATTTGGGGTTTTACGCGTATCGTAGAGAATTCTTGTTAACCTTCACAAAGCTTCCTTACGGCTCACTGGAGGGAGCTGAGAAACTCGAGCAGCTTCGGGCCTTAGAGCATGGCTTTAAAATAAAGGTTGTAGAGACCCAATTTGATTCTATCGAGGTAGATCTACCGGAGGATGTGGGGGTAGTCGAAAAAAAACTTTCCCAATCAAAAAGCCCCGGGCTCTAAGCCCAGGGCTCTGTCTTTTGTCCTGAGATGCCGTCCCTTTAGGTTTATTCACTCTTTTCTCCTCACGTTTCTTTTAAGGAAAAACCCTCATTTTGCAAGGCGATCATCCCAGACATAATTTTGATGCAGCAACAATTATGCCAGACAGCATTGGGTAAATTTATCATGAAATTACAATGGATTATAAAGTTCCTCGTCCGCCCGCACCACCATTTGTGGTAGCCCTAACACAGTTCCAAGTGAAAAGGCGACACAGTTTTTCCCATGGCGTATTTTACCACGGTTTTGGGAATCACTATCAAGTTGACTCACCGATAGGTACATGTTAAATGATAACCAAACAGAGCAGATACCAAAGAAAAATTAACAAGATTCGAAAAAATTCTACGATTTTTGGTTGGATGTTACCACTGCGACAAGGGATACAAGACCGCGGAGACTTCTCCCGTTTTATGCGAGAGGCCGTGATGGAGGCCAAAAAGGCATGGTTGTCCGGAGAGGTTCCGGTCGGTGCCATCCTTATAGACCAATCCGATGAGATAGTAGCCAGAGCACATAACAGATGCATTTTGGATAACGATCCTACTGCTCATGCAGAGATACTGGTTATCAGGCAGGGAGCAAAGGTGCGCAGTAACTATCGATTAAATGGGATGACCATGGTCGTAACGGTTGAGCCCTGCCCCATGTGTATGGGTGCCATTATCAATGCCCGGTTAGACACCCTCGTTTTTGGGGCCTTTGATGAAAAGAGCGGTGCTGCAGGCTCAGTTTACAATCTATCTGATGATCGCAGGCTCAATCACCAATTAACAGTAATTCCTGGCGTAATGGAAAAAGAATGCAGACAACTTATGCAGGGTTTTTTCCGAGAGAGGAGATAATATAAGAATGCCCGTTGAAAAAAAACGATAGGTATTAGTTTCATGGAAGCGCTCAGAAATACGAGTACAAATGACAACGGGCAACGGACTATTACCATCATGTGGAGAGGTACCGAAGTGGTCGTAACGGGGTCGACTCGAAATCGATTTGTCTCGTGAATAGCGAGGCACGTGGGTTCGAATCCCACCCTCTCCGCCAGGAAATTCAACCTTGGCTTGATTTCACCACTAGCTTGGGGTACATGTTTCTCGGATGGTCGGATACCGTAACTAACTATTAGGATTCTACTCCAAGCTGAGAAAATTCCATTATGGACCAAAAGTCAGAAGCCAGATGTATTCCGCCGCAGCGGAATCCAGGAGAGATGTCCGAGTTGGCTTAAGGAGCGCGACTGGAAATCGCGTGTACTACCAAAAGTGGTACCGGGGGTTCGAATCCCCCTCTCTCCGCCAGCCATATTCTTGATTTCATCATGCCCTACGAAGTTTTAGCTAGAAAATGGAGACCCCAACTATTTGAAGAGGTCTTAGGTCAGGAGCATATCACGCAGACACTTAGGAACGCCTTCCTGTCTGGCCGATTGGCTCATGCCTACCTGTTCAGCGGCGCAAGGGGTGTCGGCAAGACTTCGGTTGCCCGAATCTTTGCCAAGGCCGTCAATTGCGAAAACAACAATGACGGAAATCCTTGTAATCAATGTACCTCCTGCGTTGAGGTAACGGATGGCTCATCCGTGGATGTGCAAGAGATTGATGGTGCATCCAACAGGGGAATTGATGAGATAAGGAATCTTCGAGAAAATATCAGATACCTCCCTTCTCATGGCAAGTACAGAATATATATAATAGATGAGGTACACATGTTGACCCTCCCTGCATTCAATGCATTGCTGAAAACCCTGGAAGAGCCACCAGAACATGTTAAATTTGTCTTTGCTACTACAGAACCGCACAAGGTGCCAGTGACCATACTATCCCGATGTCAACGATTCGATTTCAAGAGGATACCCATAAATAAAATAGAAGAACAGATTAGAAAGATAATAGCAGAAGAGGAGATAACTATAAGTGATACCGGTATTTCCATTATTGCGAGGGAGGCCGAGGGAAGCATGCGAGATGCAGAGAGCCTTCTGGACCAGGTTGTCTCTTTTACAGGCCAGAGCGTAGAGGATAACCAAATAGGGGCTGTTCTGGGAATAATAGATCGGGATCTCATCTATAAGATGTCCCGGTCAATAGTTGATGCTGACACCACATTATGCCTCGAGATAATCGATGAGGTATACAATTATGGCTATGAGATCAAGGAATTCTATCGAGAAATAATGAATCAATTTCGTAATCTAATCGTCTCGCTAGTCGCTCCTGACTCTCCCCATCTTCTTGATCTACCTGATAATGAACTGAAAGAAACAAAAAACCTGGCAAGAAAGGCGGGGATGGAAAGGCTTGTTCAATCACTTAATTTCCTCATTAGCAAAGAAGCAGATTTGCGTTATACAAACAACCCGCGAATTGCGCTTGAGGCGATCCTCATTAAACTCTCAGAACTTAAGGATTATCTTTCATTTGATGAATTAATTAGAAAGATTGCGGAAATAGAGAAACGAATCAATAAGCCTATCCCAGCAGCGCATTCTGAAAATCTCAAAAATAATTTCACTCAAAAAGAGCCAGCGACTAAAACGAACCACCTAGACGATGGCAAGAAATGGGACGAGTTTCTACGCTACCTCGTCACCAGGAATAGGGCGATGGCCAATGTATTAAAGGAGTGGAAATCTTGCACACTAACTGCAGACCGACTGGAGTTACCTTACGGAGAAGGGGCTTTTACAGGTGGCTATTTTGATGACCCTGAGCACTATGAGCAGCTCTGTGCGTATGCCCAAGATTTCTTCCAGCCAGACCTTAAGGTGGTTTTCAAAAAGGAAAGCCAACCAAAAAATCTAAAAAAAAATCCCAAAGAAGACACCTTACCTGCCTCGGTAAGAGACATAATCGATATATTTGAAGGCAAGATAGTGAAGCGAGATTAAGATACTATCAACCGATTAAGGTGAAACCCCTAAATGAATCACTTTATTTACAAAAAAGATGATCTTTACTGCGAGGATGTATCTGTCGCATCCATAGCCGATCAAGTTGGAACACCTTTCTATCTTTACTCCCATGCAACAATAAACAGACATTTCTCCGTTTTTGAAGATGCCTTCAAGGACCTTGCTCACCTCACCTGCTTTTCTGTAAAATCTAATCCTAATCTTGCGGTCCTGAGGGTCCTCGCTTCACAAGGGGGGGGAGCAGATATCGTGTCAGCGGGAGAACTCTTTCGTGCGCTCAAAGCAGGAATTCCACCTGACAAGATTGTCTTTTCTGGCGTTGGGAAGACACCGCATGAAATGGGGAGGGCCCTTGAGTCAGATATCCTCATGTTCAATGTAGAATCAGACCAAGAATTACGGGTATTAGATAAAACAGCACAGGACATCGGCCGCAAGGCAAGGATAGCCATCCGGATAAATCCCGATGTAGCGCCAAAAACACATCCATACATTGTTACCGGGTTGGAAGAGAATAAATTTGGCATACCAGTACATGACTCCCTTGCTACCTACACATTGGCCAAGGGTCTGAAAAATATCCGTGTAAAGGGTATATCCTGCCACATTGGTAGCCAACTCACCGAAATTGATCCCTTTCTCGATGCGCTGAACAAACTGAAGGCACTCTTAAGAGAATTGCAGGGGATGGGCCTTGATATCGATTTCCTCAATATTGGAGGTGGCTTAGGCATAACCTATGATGATGAAAGACCGCCTCACCCTGGAGAGTACGCCAGGGCACTAAAGGAGACCATGGGAGATAGCAACATCACCCTCATTCTTGAACCTGGCAGGGTTATCATTGGTAATGCAGGTATTCTGGTCACTAAGGTCCTCTACACCAAATCCACAACACATAAGCGGTTTGTCATTGTTGATGCCGGAATGAATGACTTGATCCGACCTGCCCTCTATGATTCCTTTCATGCTGTGCAACCGGTAAGAGTGACCGATTCACAAATGGTTGAAGCTGATCTCGTGGGACCCGTCTGTGAAACTGCTGATTTCTTCGCTATGAACAGAAAAATGCCTTCATTTAAACCAGGGGATTTGGTAGCTATAATGAGCGCGGGGGCTTACGGTTTTTCCATGGCATCAAATTACAATTCCCGTCCCAGGCCGGCAGAGGTAATGGTCAGAGGAAAACGCTTCTCAATTGTCAGAGCAAGAGAAACCTATGATGATCTCATAAGTGGTGAGGTAATTCCCGAATTCATTGGTGAAGACAAGGACTGAAATCAAATTCTGGAAGATGAGCGGTAGGGGGAAGGTGTCTCTAAAAACCATACGGTAATCGGAGGGGGAAGAAATGGTTAATGCTGTTGTTGCCGGTGCAGCCGGCAGGATGGGTGGAAGAATCACCCAGATGATTCAAAAAAGCGAAGGAATTAAACTATGGGGTGCCTTTGAAAAGCCGGACCATCCGGCAATTGGCCAAGATGTAGGCGATATTGCAGGTCTTGGTAAGACTGGTATTGTCCTCAAAGGGGAAATCAACGAGGTGATGAACGATGCGGATGTCTTGATTGATTTCACGACACCAGAGAGCACCTTACGGCATATTAGGTTTATTGCCAAAACTGGCAAGGCAATGGTCATTGGGACTACTGGTATTACCGGGGAGCATGAAAAAGAGCTCAATCAACTGGCACAGGGAATCAGATGCGTCAAATCCCCTAATATGAGTGTAGGGGTTAATGTGTTATTTAAGGTGGTTGAAAATGTGTCCAGGATTCTTGGCCAGGATTATGATATGGAGGTAATTGAGGCTCATCACAGGCTTAAAAAAGACGCCCCGAGCGGCACAGCAATGCATCTTGCCAGAATTCTCGCCGATTCAACTGGCCGGGACCTGGAGACAGACGCCATCTATGAAAGAAAAGGGTTTATTGGTGTGAGGAGAGACGAAGAGATCGGTATTCAGTCGATACGGGCTGGTGATATCGTCGGTGAACATACGGTTATGTTTGCCGGTCCCGGGGAAAGGATCGAGATCACTCATAGGGCACACAGCAGGGACAACTTTGCAAGAGGTGCTTTACTCGCAGCCACATGGGTTGTTAACCAGCCCAATGGTCTTTATGATATGCAAGATGTCTTGGGATTGAGGGAGAGAGAAAGTGTTTGAATTGACTGAGAGACTTAAGAAGCTCCCCCCCTACCTGTTTAAGGAGATTGATCAAAAAAAACGAGACCTACAGGCAAAGGGGGTAGACATAATCGACCTTGGCATAGGAGACCCTGATCTTCCCACCCCCCCAAAGATTGTTAAGGAAATGATACGAGCTGTTCAGGATCCGGAGAACCATCAATATCCTTCTTATTCTGGATCGGATGATTTTAAAGGAGCTGTAGCTGACTGGTACCAAGAGAGATTCTCTGTCACACTTGATGCAGAAAGTGAAGTGATATCCCTGATTGGCGCAAAGGAGGGAATAGCTCACATCCACCTGGCATTCATAAACCCGGGCGATCTTGCCCTTATCCCTACCCCTGCCTATCCGGTGTATAACATTGGAACACTCTTTGCAGATGGGATGCCCTACTTTGTCCCCCTGCTTAAAGAGAACGGGTTTTTACCCGATCTGAATTCTATACCAGAAGAGGCTGCCACAAAGGCCAAAATGATCTGGCTCAATTATCCCAATAATCCCACAGCGGCCGTGGCTGATAGGGACTTCTTTGAGGCAGTTGTAGCCTTTGCTCACAAGTATGACATAATGGTATGCAACGATCTTACATATAGCGAAATCGCCTTCGATGGTTACCGGCCTATGAGCCTTCTCCAAATTGAAGGAGCCAAGGATATAGGGATAGAATTTCATTCCCTATCCAAATCTTTCAACATGACCGGATGGCGAATTGGCTTTGCCGTGGGAAACAAGGAGGCTATTGAGGGCTTAGGTTCAGTAAAGAGCAACCTTGACTCCGGTGTTTTCCAGGCCATTCAAAGTGCTGGTCTCGTAGGCCTGAGGAAAAATCGGGAGATCATCCGAGAGATACAGGAAATCTATGCCAAAAGGAGAGATATCATGGTGACAGGGCTGAGGGATGCAGGTTTTATAGTAGATACACCAAAGGCCACCTTCTATCTCTGGGTTCCTGTTCCTCCGCCCTATACATCAGCGAGTCTGGCAACAAAACTTTTAACTGATGCCGGTGTGGTTGTAACACCGGGCAATGGCTTTGGTTCTCCTGGAGAAGGTTATCTGAGACTGACATTAACCCAGGAGGAGAAGCGCCTTTTAGAGGCAACCGAGCGGATAAAGGGTGTAGGGCTATGACCGTGGAACGTGCCACAGTATACATTGGGGTGGGATCAAACCTGGGGGATAAGCCCCACAACTGTACCACCTCGTTACAAAAAATAAACCAATTACCGGGATGTGAGGTGACCGCCTTTTCAGACATATTCAAAACTGAGCCAGAAGGTGTTACAGGGCAAGACTGGTATGCAAATTGTGTCGCTGAGATAAAGACAAGCCGCACCCCTTTCCAGTTCCTAAAAGATCTTCTAGCAATTGAATACGATATGGGTAGAGTACGAACCAAACGGTGGGAGTCAAGGATAATTGATCTCGATATACTGCTGTTTGGTCAAGCG
>JADFWK010000077.1 GCA_015223015.1 Pseudomonadota bacterium | reverse complement strand
GGTGGCAATAGCGAAGAGGAAACACCCGTTCCCATCCCGAACACGGAAGTTAAGCTCTTCAGCGCCGATGGTACTGCGTGGGTAGCTGCGTGGGAGAGTAGGTCGCCGCCGGGATTTTTTTTGATTCCCCCTGCTAATTTATTAGCAGGGGGTTTTTTATTCGCCTTCGCCAGAATACCCTGCAGCTTGTCGGAGCAGAGCGGAGATCCCGCTTGCGGGGAGCTTCATTAGTCCTTTAAGCCATACCGATGGGCCGAGCTTTGCTTTGCGGGTTGGGTATCGGTTTAGGTTATCAGATAAGAAATGTCTCTCGCCCACGACTTTCAGTCGTTAGAGTTCACAGACCCGCCCGACTCGCCTGAGCGAGAGCTATGGCGGGCGGGGATCGCAAAGAGATGATTTTAGTATGGTACTAATATGAGTGGTGCAAGAACGCAATCGAAAAATTTAAGCGTAGCGTTGCAGTTTGACCTGAATCATCCTCTCAATGATTCAGGTCAAAAACTCTAAGGCTCTATGAGCTCTGTGAGAGATTAAAAGACCCTTTCAGGGGTGGTAATTGACTTATTGCCACTGGCTTAAACTCAAATCTCCCCATTCATATTGGATAATTGAAACTAACGACAAGGCCGCTGTCTCTGCACGGAGGATTCGGTCTCCCAATGAAAGTATGTGAAAGCCTGATTCTCTTGCCAGATTGATTTCACTCGGGGTGAAACCTCCTTCAGGCCCAACAACAGCATAGACATGGGGTAGTGGGCTCGTGGATTTCAAGATTTTCTTAAGGTCTGTGCGGTCTTCATCCTCCCACAACAGTATTCGCAATGTCTTTTTCTCTGGCGTATGTGCAATCATCTGCTCAAATGGGAGAGGAGTTTCCAGGCTCGGAAGAGCGGCCCTGTTACATTGTCTGCATGCTGATTTTATTATTTCGATCCATCGATCCATCTTAGCTGTAATATGGGTGGACTCTAATTTTATGACTGTTCTTTCAGAAAAGAATGGGTGGATTGAATCTACCCCCAATTCGGTTACTTTCTGGATAAGGTAGTCCATGGCGTGGGATTTTATAAGGGCCGGACACAAGCTAATTTCTATTGGTGAGACGGGTGGAGGGGGTAGACGTCTTTTGACTTCGACCGTCACTTCTTTATGGCTTACCTTTTCTATGGTTGACTCAAATGATCGGCCTTTGCCGTCCAGGATGATTAGTTCCTGGCCTCTTTTCATTCTCAAAATCCTATTGATATATCGTGCCTCCTTACCGGTGATGGTTAGGCGATCCATGGATGGTGTGATGTCTTCGACCAAAAATCTTCTCACGTGCCCCCCCTATTTTATTTCCTTCGTAATTGTCGACGGTGTGCGAAGTGTTTTGATACGAATGTTTCAGGTAAGCCTTTGCACTTCCAAAGCTACACAGACTATAGCATAGATTTGCTAAGCAGAGCATTCTATTGTTTGCTTTGGACATAACCGAGAAGGCTCTAGGATGGTCACAACAGAAAAGACCTCATGCCCCTCCCGATATTGCAGACTATTTGATGGTCTCAGTAGTATGTCTAAATATATCGTCACGAAAAAACCCTCACCGAGGAAGGGAGGGATCAAAGTGCCTTGCAAAGGCAGCGAACTCAAGCCCATTTCAAATATCATCGAGGACCACATATAAAAAAGGCAGGACCAATAACGACCCTGCCTAGAACGCTTGAAAGATGCTGGGCGAAACGCCTTTACAATGTCACGTTTGCCACTTTAGATCGTACACTAACACACTCAGCCACTTGGTTATCCTCAGCCAATCTTCTCTCCGCTCGAATTGGGATCTTCGCTCTTTTCCGGTCCTCCTGTCCAGCGCCCCGTTCGATGTGTAGCCAGGATTATGATTCCTCCGCCTATCCCCTCCTAAGCGCCGATCAAAATCAGAATGTCTCTTTTCTATCATGGTTCAGCCTCCTCTACCAACCCGTTTGAAAGTGTACATGGCGTTTGTCTCTGA
Organism: Pseudomonadota bacterium; assembly: GCA_015223015.1. Lineage (GTDB taxonomy): Bacteria > Desulfobacterota > DSM-4660 > Desulfatiglandales > B25-G16 > JADFWK01. The sequence goes on along the minus strand of JADFWK010000077.1, from coordinate 2,380 downwards.
CAGTCAAAATCCCGCTATCTGCTTTTGAGTTCCTCCAAAAAGCTCCCAGCCCCATTAACGTATTGCCAATCAGAAGTGTGGTGGCAGGTTCGGCAAGGGGAAACACAGTGCTTACGATGATCTAACTATGAGCCCAAACGAATGCGGTTATGAAGCCAGCAATAAAACCCACAGAGAGAGCAACTAAAATAGTTATCATATTCTCACCCCGTATTTGTTTTTCACTATTTGCTGCAAAAAGCGTGCACACTGAGGTGGTGAAAAGAATGCGATAAATTTCAATGAGTTAACTAAACTCCCTTCAGCAGTGTGAAATAAAATACCAAATAATCAGAGACAAAATTCCACTTTATTGGTAATGTTTTACATACTCGGGATAGGAGAAGAGAGAAAAGAAGGGCAGGTTAGCAGGCACTAAAAAAAGCAACTCGAAATAGTTGGAGCGTTGGTTGCAGTGGTGCCGGAGGCGGGAATTGAACCCGCATGAGGATATACCCCGGAGGATTTTGAGTCCTCTGCGTCTACCAGTTTCACCACTCCGGCATCAGGCTGTAATTATAGTGATATAGGGTATCTTGTCAACAGAATACCCAATTGAATACAAGAAAGTCGCTTAAAGGCACGCTGCCACTGAGCCGGAAAAAGCATGGGAATATGGTCCTGCGGGTTGGAATAGTGGAAGAATGGAATGTTGGTTCGATTATTCCATGCGGGTGGGACAGCTCAAATGTGCTGAGAGCCTATCTGATTCAATTGGGTTATAAAAACCTTCGGGATAGAAAACGAGAATGGGAAAAGTCTGCTCATTATGGTAAAGATAGGAGCTGGATTGATAAAAGCATAGTTCATTGGCTGTTTGGAGGACTGATTCATTGTGTCGGAGGCATACATGGGTGGCGCATTAGCAGGAATTACCGTAATAGATTTATCGAGGATGTTACCAGGTCCTTACTGCTCTATGATTCTGGCCGATCATGGAGCAAGGGTAATAGCAATTGAGGATAAGCGGTTTATGGCAGATGACATCTTTATATCTCCTGTAAACAGGAATAAGGATCATATGACATTGAACCTAAAGACAAAAGAGGGGCATGACATCTTCTTTGAATTGATAAGGGATGCCGATGTGCTTATGGAGGGATTTAGGCCCGGTGTAACCAAGAGACTGGGGATAGACTATGAGACTTTAAAGAAAGTTAATTCAAGAATAATCTATTGCTCTATTACCGGTTATGGTCAGAATGGCCCCTATAAAGATATGGCCGGTCACGATGTCAATTATCTGAGTTTTGCTGGTATACTGGATCTAATCGGAGAAAAGGATGGATCTCCGTATATCCCCGGCATACAGATAGCCGATCTCGTTGGAGGGGGAATGAATGCAGCAATCGGCATCCTTTTGGCCCTCGTAGCCCGAGGGAAGAGCGGAAAAGGACAGTATATCGATATATCAATGACCGACGGTATGGTTGGTCTTCTACCCATCCCACTTTATCTCTTTCAGAGGCATGGCAAGGTACCTCAGAGATCTGATACCTTTCTCTCGCACCGCTATGCATGTTACAATGTTTACGAAACTGCTGATGAAAGATATATCTCTATTGGTGCGGTGGAGAATCGATTCTGGCAGAATCTGTGTAATCTTCTGGGTGTGCCTGAGTATGCACCCTTGCAATATGACGATAGCCACCGGCAAGAGATTCTGGAATTCTTTCGGAAGGCCTTCAAAAAAAAGACGCTGGAACAATGGATCAAAGAACTAGGGGATAAAGATGTCTGCTGGGGGAAGGTTCAAGATTTTGCTGAGGTCTTGAAGGACCCCCTTTTCTTTGCTCGGGATATGGTTAGAGAGGGCAAGAATGAAAGGGGGGAATCCGTAACAGTACTGGGTATACCTGTCAAACTGAGTGACACGCCAGGGGGTATCCGTACAGCTCCAGTTAGCTTCGGGCAGAGTACCAAAAAGATACTGGAGGAGCTTGGCTATACAAAAGGGGAGATTAAGGGGTTTGTGGAAAAAGGAGTAGTTTAGGATGAAAGTGCTTAAAGTGAATTATTGTAGCTGATAAGCTATGGGTGTTAGTTGAAGCGAAGTGACATATCAACAGGCTGTTGCCGAAATCCCTTTTCGCTTGGTCTAAAACGTTTTTTGACAAATCTAAGGCTCGCTCCAGGCGATGTCAAAACTCGCCCTTAGGGCAGGGTCGCGCCATAGTGGAAACTAACCTATTGATTTTTAAGCTTCTTGCAGGGTATGGGTGTCTTTTTTTTGGTTATGCCCCTGGCCCAGACCTGGTATGCTAGGTTGCGGTTATAGAAAGCGATGCATGCATAAGAAGCAAAAACAGTTGCATACTCCAATCCCGTCGCGCCAGGGCAG
>JADFWK010000076.1 GCA_015223015.1 Pseudomonadota bacterium | reverse complement strand
GGGATTTTGAGGACCGGTGCATGGGCAGTACCCTTGAATTTTCGGTTTTCTGCTCAGGACATAAAACTCTGTGCCGGAATTGCAGAAGGAAAGGCGATGGTTTTCGGGGAGGAGTTTATTGACCGGATAAATGAAACACGGGAAGAACTTCCCACGATAAAGCACTACATATTTGTGGGGCCCGACGAGAGTAGACCTGACTATGCGGAACCGTATGAGGATGTGCTAAAGGAGAGTTCCCCGGTGAACCCCGATATTGACATCCGGATTGAAGATGAGGCAGGCCTGTATTTTACCTCTGGGACCACGGGCACGCCAAAACCAATCCTTTTGACCCATAGAAATCTTGAGGTCGCCTGTATCATTGAGAATCGCCATCACAATCAAACCCATCACGATAATTTTCTCTGCATCCCGCCCCTCTATCATACCGGAGCCAAGATGCACTGGTTTGGAAGTTTTATCGTTGGCTCCAAGGCCGTTATCCTCAAAGGGGTTAAGCCTGAATGGATTCTCAGGGCTGTGTCAGAGGAGAAGGTAACCGTTGTCTGGCTGCTGGTGCCCTGGGCACAGGATATTCTTGTGGCAATAGAAAATGGCGATGTGAACCTCTCTGACTATACCTTGGATCAGTGGAGATTGATGCACATTGGTGCCCAGCCGGTGCCGCCGAGTCTGATAAAAAACTGGAAAAAGGTATTTCCTCACCATGACTATGATACCACCTATGGGTTAAGTGAGACCACCGGGCCAGGATGCGTCCATCTGGGAATAGAGAACTTACATAAGGTCGGTGCCATAGGGGTCCCCGGTTTTGATTGGGAATGCCAGGTGGTTGATGAAGACAGGAACCCTGTGCCGCAGGGACAACCTGGTGAACTCATGGTCAAGGGGCCCGGGGTGATGAAGGAGTATTACAAGAACCCTGAGGCAACAGCCAAGACCCTCTTCAATGGTTGGCTCTTAACAGGGGATATGGCCAGAATTGACGAAGACGGATTCATATGGCTGGTAGACCGGAAAAAGGATGTTATCATCACCGGAGGAGAAAATATCTTTCCGGTTGAGATAGAGGATTTTCTTTTGAATAATGCCAAGATCCAGGATGCCGCTGTTATTGGCATACCTGATGAAAGGCTGGGTGAGATAGCAGTTGCCATTATTAAGGTCAAGCCTGGAAAGGAAATGAGTGAAGATGAGTTAAACCAATTTTGCCAAGACCTCCCACGGTATAAGAGGCCTCGAAAGATCATCTTTGGTGATGTGCCGCGGAATCCCACCGGTAAGATAGAAAAACCAAAACTAAGAGAGAAATACGGAGGAAAAAAGGAAAGTTTTGAGATCAAATAATGGTGCGGGAGGATAGTCGCTGGATTTCGACAACAGCCTGTCGACAAGATAAGCAAAATCCAGCCTCACTTTTTCTTGACAGGATAGGCTATGAGAAATTATAAAGCAGCTAAATTGCAGCTATAATACTATTAACCTTAAGTACGGGTAAAGAGCGATGCACACATTACTTACAGATTCACCAGGCAAGGAGATGTTGCTCTTGGGTAATGAGGCGATTGCAAGGGGTGCCATCGAGGCAGGAATTGGTGTTGCCACGTGCTATCCTGGAACGCCCTCCTCAGAGATACCTGATACCTTTTTCACCCTGTATCAGGAGGCTGGATTCTATTTTGAATACTCCACAAACGAGAAGGTAGCGCTGGAGGTAGCAAGCGGTGCTGCGATTTCTGGGGTAAGAAGCATGTGTACCATGAAACATGTGGGGATGAACGTTGCCTCTGATGCCCTCATGACCCTTGCCTATTTAGGCGTCAACGCAGGCATGGTTGTTATAAATGCTGACGATCCATCTCTGTTCTCAAGCCAGAATGAGCAGGATAACCGGTACTATGCTCGATTGTCCGCACTGCCCATGATGGAACCAACCACGGCCCAGGAAATGAAAGATATGACGGTTGCCGCATTTGATGTCTCTGAAAAACTGAAGCTCCCTGTTATTCTGAGGACCACGACCAGACTGAATCATCTAAGAGGATCGGTTACGTTTGGAAAACGTCGGCCGATTACGTCGAAGGGTTCTTTCAAAAAAGACCCCTTTCATTATGTGGCAATCCCTGCCGTTTCCAGGAATCTGCATAAAATCCTGGCCGAAAAATATGATCAGTCCTTACAGCTGTCTGAGAAGTCCGAATATAACAGGATGACGGGCACGGGGAAGTGTGGCATAGTCACGAATGGTGTGAGCATGAACTATGTGCAGGATGCTATTAATGATCTTGGAATCAGTGACAAGGTGACACTGCTCAGGCTGGGTTTCTCTCATCCAATGCCGGAAAACCTCATTGTCAAATTTCTCAAAGGCGTCGATAAGGTTTTGGTGGTTGAGGAGCTTGAGCCGATAATGGAAAATGAGATCAGGTCCATAGCTCAATCAAAGGGAATTGGGATCCCAATCAAGGGCAAGGGCGATAATCTCTTCCCGCAGCTTTTTGAGTTTGATCCGGGCCTGGTACGGAAAACCATTGCCTCTTATTTCGATGTGCCTGATACCTCTCCACAACCGGTTGAGGTCACCGATGTTCCTGAACTTCCAGGCCGGCCGCCGAATCTGTGCGCTGGCTGCCCCCACAGGGCCATGTACTATGCAATAAAGAAGGTTTACGGGCCAGATGCCATCTACCCTTCAGATATCGGGTGCTACACGCTCGGTGTCCTTCCGCCCCTGTCTATGGCTGATATTGTTATCTGCATGGGTGCCTCAGTGGGCTCCTCCTGTGGTATAGCAGCGGCAACGGACCAGAAAGTTGTCGCTTTTATCGGGGATTCAACCTTTTTCCATTCAGGTATTCCTGGCTTGATCAACGCTGTTCACAATAAGCACAAATTTACCCTGGTAATCTTGGATAATGGTACAACTGCCATGACAGGGCAACAACCCCACCCTGGTGTTGATACAGAACCAATGGGTGTGGACACGACACAAATCTCTATCGAGTCGGTGGTGCGAGGTGTTGGTGTGGAGCATGTAGAGGTGGTGAACCCTCTTCAGGTCAAAAAGGCTGTTGCGGCAGCGCAGGCATCAAAGGATTTTGATGGCATCTCGGTTATCATATCCAAAGAACTCTGCCCCCTGTATGCCAGGGCAATCAAGAAGGCCAGAAAGGTAAGACCCTTCTATGTCAATCAAGATAAGTGTACCCATCGTCTGGACTGCATTAATTACCTGGCATGCCCGGCAATGTACCTCGATGATGGGAAAACCATGATAAACGAAAACCTTTGTATTGGCTGCGCTGTTTGTGCACAGGTCTGTCCTGAGAATGCTATTCTGCCATTAAAAAATTGAAGACTGAAAGAAATTATGCAGCCACAGATTCACACAGATGAACGCAGATACTTTCAAATACAAAGAAATCACGGATATTATTCTTAAAGCTTTTTATGAAGTTTATAATGAGCTTGGTGATGGATTTCTAGAATCTGTATATGAAAATGCCTTATATATTGTCTTAACCGGGTATGGTCTACATGTAGAAAGGCAAAAAGATATTTCTGTATTTTTTCGAGGTAATATAATCGGAAATTTCAGGGCAGACTTGATTGTAGAAGAAAAAGTAGTCCTTGAAATAAAAGCAGTTCGTACTCTTGACCCTGCAAATGAAGCTCAATTAATCAACTACTTGAAGGCCCGCCCGCCTCGCCTGAGCTCGCGATGGCGGGCAGGCAACAAATATTGAGGTTGGCTTATTATTGAATTTCGGCAGAAAACCAGAATTCAAAAGATTTGTATTTGATAATAAAAGGAAAAAAATCAGCGATAATCAGCCTGCCCTGGCGCGATAGCTTCAGAGAATTCTCAGGTTCCCGAAAGCCAGGTCTGGGCCAGGGCGTAGATCTGTGGCTGAGTAGTTGCGATTAAAAAAAGTAATTGTCAATATTCAATCGAAAATGGTCAATTGTCAAAGGAGCGAGCTATGGAAACCAAACGGATAGTCTTTGTCGGCGTTGGAGGTCAGGGAAATCTTCTCGCAACACGGCTGCTTGGCGAGGCGTGTTTAGCAGCTGGGATCCCTGCGGTTGTAAGTGAGATTCACGGCATGGCCCAGAGGGGTGGCATTGTTGAGTCAGCCCTTGTTATGGGAGATGCAACAAGCCCGATAGTATCTGAGGGTGAGGCAGATATTCTGGTGGGTTTTGAGCCCCTAGAGACCTTGAGGGCACTTAATAAATGCAACCAGGATACGGTCATTATCGTGAACGTCCACCCTCTTCCTCCCTTTACCGTGGCAATAGGCCAGGGAGTTTATCCTGATGTTGATAAGGCTCTGGAAACCATTCGAAATGCGGTGTCCTCTCTTATAGCCCTGGATGGTGATGAGCTGGCAGCAAAGGCTGGAAACCCTCTCTCCTTAAATATGGTTATGGTTGGGGCACTGATTGGTAGTAAGAGTATTCCTCTGGATGGAGATGTGCTCAAAGATACCATTAGCAAGACAACAAAACAGGCATTTTTGGATTCAAACCTGAAGGCCTTTGATTTTGGAATCGCTGCCGCCCACTCTCCTCTTGATCCCTCCAAGTCTGGAATCAAAAGCTGAGTGCCCTTGTGTGTGCTGCCTGCCACTGCAAATCGCTACTTCTTGATCCCCCAAATCCTCATCTGAGGATTGACAGAGACGTCATGAATAGTATATAGATTTTCTATCCAACCTGGCCGAGGAATGAGCAGCCGATCTATCTTGGCGCGACGGTTTTAACCAGAAAAATTTTCTCTCGTCATGACAGAAATCATATCACATAGAGGGTTTGTCGCAGATGGAACCTATCCCGTGATGATAGGTGAGAGTGCCGCGATGAACTCTATTAGGGAAGATATCGCAAAGGTGAGTGACAAACAGGTAACTGTCTTAATTCGGGGAGAGAGCGGTACCGGAAAGGAATTGGTTGCTCAGGCTATTCACCTTGGATCAAAACGAGGAGAGGAGAGCTTCGTTCATGTTAATTGTGCAGCTCTGCCCAGTGAACTGTTAGAGAGTGAACTCTTTGGATACACTAAAGGAGCCTTTACCGGTGCCACTTACAACAGGGCCGGAAGATTTGAGAGGGCCCACAAAGGGACCATTTTTTTGGATGAAATCGGTTCTCTGAGTGTCCCGCTTCAGGCGAAGATTCTCCAGGTATTGGAAGACGAGAAAATATCACGACTTGGCAGTATAAAAGAGACACCCGTAGATGTTCGGATAATTGCTGCCACGAATTCAAATCTTGAGGAAAACATTGTTCAAGGTACGTTTCGGAATGACCTGTTTTACCGCTTGAACGTTATTTCTATTCGTGTACCCCTGCTACGGGAGAGAAAAGAGGATATTGATCTTCTTGCAGACTACTTTATGCATAAATATTGCAATGAACTGGGGAAAAAGCCTGTCCACATCGACAAGGGCATCAGAGATCACCTTCAAAGGTATCATTGGCCCGGCAATGTGAGAGAATTGGAGAATATCATCAGGGGAATGATAGCGTTGCAAAAGAAAGATATTGTGTATAGTGAACTGAAGCTTGAGGAAAGTGCTTTTGTAGAGGAAGAAGAGCTGGGTTCTCGGGTTACTGTTCTTGCTCGGGTCTGGGATGAGCGAAAGATAAAACAGATGATCAAGGGCAAAAAAGACATTCCCCTAAAGACCATAACCGGACAGTATGTTGCTGAGGTCGAAGAAAAAGCTATTTACCAAGCCTTGGAATTGACCCGGTGGAATAGAAAGAAAGCAGCGGAATTGCTGCAGGTCAGTTATAAAACGCTTCTCAACAGAATCGATGAATTTGACCTGAGATAAACGTCACGCGATTTCTACAACTGGTTCAAACACAGGGCTTTTCATAGCTACTAGTTCGTGCCGCACATCCCGAATCACTCCATTGCTCGCCCGCAATCTTGCGGCAGGGGCTCGGTTCGCATTTTGCATGCAATTTTTTGCGGTAACGGTGCCGCAGGAGGTTGGTTGCTATAAAAGGGGAGGGGGGCTTTGAAAAAAATCCATGTCATTGACGGTCCTATTACGGGTGCATCCTTTAACCTTACCGATGGCATTACCAACGTTGGGAGATCCGCAGATAATGATATCTGTATCACAGATATCGGAGTCTCACGACATCATGCCAAATTCCTCAAGAAGAACGGTAATATTTTCATAGTCGATCTCGGCAGTCGTCACGGCGTTTTTGTTGACGGAAAGAAGATAGCGCAGGGGCGGGAAGTTGAGATACAGAAAGACACTACTATACGTGTGGGTAACACGGTTTTATCATTCCGCAAGAGATCGGCCCAAGAGAAGGTGGCCCAACAGTACGTCACGTTTGGGACAGTAAAACACACCGATAAGACAAGCCAGTTGTCAACTGCAATGCAGAGCTCCAGGAACTATACGCGAAGTCTGGAGTTACTGCTCAGGGTTTCAAATATCTTTTCTCAGTCGCTCAATATCGATGACCTCCTGGGCGAGGTGATAGATCAGATCTTTGTCCTTCTTGAGAGAATCGATCGGGGAGCCGTCCTACTGTTAGACACGGACAAGGGTACCTTGCAAGAAGTAGCCTCAAAGACGAGAATGGAGGATAGAGAGGGCCTCTTTTCCAAGATCAACTACAGCAGGACGATTGTGAATAGAGCCGTAAAGGAAGCTACGCCGATCATGATGTCCGATACCACCCGTGTGGACAAATCGAGCCTGTCCAAAAGCATGGAACAGATGAACATAATGTCGGTTATGTGTGTGCCCCTCATTCATAGAGGGGAGGTTGGTGGGGTGATTTATGTGGACTCTATTGGCTTGCCTGAGGGATTTCGAAAGGATGACCTCCAGTTGCTAACGGGCTTAAGTAATACTGCGGCAATTGCTCTTGAGAATGCTCGACTTTACTCAAATTTGGAACAATTAGTTGAACAAAGAACAAAGCAATTGGCAAAGACCCAGGAAAGCCTAAAGGCGAGTGAATTCAGGTTCAGGGCGGTGTTTGAAAACATGAGCAATGGGGTCGCTATTTTCGAAGCCCTCCCGGAGGGTGCGGATTTCATTTTCAGAGATTTCAATAAGGCCGCCGAACAGATAGATAATATAAAGAAAGAGGATGTTATCGGTAGGAGTATCCGCACGGTGTTTCCAGGTTTTAGAGAGTATGGTTTCCTCGACATATTCAAAAGGGTCTGGGATAGCGGAGAGCCTGAATATCATTCCCCAATGCTCTACAAAAATAATGGGGTTACCTCGTGGAGGACGAGTTACGTGTATAAGCTGCCCAGTGGGGAGATTGTATTTATCTACGAGGATATCACCGCCCAAAAAGAGTCAATTGAGAATCAGAAGCGGCTTGAAAGACAGCTTTCTCATGCCCAGAAGATGGAATCCTTGGGCAGGATGGCGGGGGGTGTGGCCCATAATTTTAGAAATATCTTGCAGGCTGTTATGGGCAACACGCAATTTCTCCAGATGGCCTATAGTCAAGATGAGCAGGTACAAAAGGTTACCAAGGTTGTGAACGAATCGGTGAAAAAGGGTTCTGATTTTATTGACAGCCTGTTGAAGTTCTCGAGGCAGGATATTGACCGAGGGATGCTCCCCTTGGATTTAGAGGACGTTATTACCGAAACAAACAAGATAATCAGCAACACCTTTGATCAGAAGATAAAGATCACCAGAAAGGTAGAGGGCCCATTACCCATTAAAGGCGATCATCTCAGTCTCAATCAAGTCTTCATTAATCTGTGTAATAACGCGCGGGATTCAATGCCCGATGGCGGTGAGCTCACCATAGAAGCAAAGAAACAGAGGGATGAAGTGGTGGTTACCATCTCCGATACGGGCCTTGGTATGGATGAAGAGACCGTGAAAAACATATTTGACCCATTTTACACTACCAAAGACGTAGGCCAGGGAACTGGTTTAGGTCTGTCAATAACTCACGGTATCATAGAAGAACACAATGGTTCCATATCGGTATTCTCACAACTCGGCAAGGGAACGCAATTTGCCATTTCTTTTCCTGTGGCTGAAAAATTTGATCGCATTGAATCAAAATCTCCGTTGAAGATAAGACGGGGTATGGGCGAGACGGTTTTGGTTGTCGACGATGAACCGGATGTTTTAGAAGGCCTCGGAAATATGGTCAAGGCAATCGGGTATGAAGCAGACTCAGTAAGTAGCGGTAATCTGGCGATTGAACACTACAAAAAGCACAGGCCTGACGTCGTGTTGATGGACTGGAAGATGGCCAACATGGATGGGGGCGCGTGTGCCAAAAAAATTGTCGGGATTGACCCGACTGCTCGAATAATACTCATCTCTGGATATCAGGAGGGAGCGACGAACGAAATCGAAACAGGCTTGAAGAATGTCATTAAGGATTTTATTGTCAAGCCGTTTGATTTAAGGAAATTGAGTGAGGTTGTAGTAAAGGCTCTGCATTAGCTTCCCAGTAATTTTGCCACATGATCCTTCAGTTTCTCCATCTCAAAGGGTTTTCGTAATACCACATTTGCGTGTTTTTCAGCAGCCAGTCTTTCAGGATTTTTCCCGTACGCAGTGATGGCTATAACCGGTATCGTGGGCGTTTTCTCTTTAATGACCGCCAGTATTCCCACGCCACTCACATAGGGCATAACGATATCGGTAATCACCAGGTCATAGCTTTTGGATGTAACCATTTTCAATCCTTCCATTCCGTTTGAGGCAGTGAGTATCTTATACCCGAGGTATTCAAAATAGTTTTTCATCATAGAGAGAACCTGATTATCGTCTTCAATTATAAATAGTGTCTTGGCCGTCTTTTTCATTACTCGCTCCTTAGTATTTCCTTACACATAAAACTGAAGCTATGCGCCTATGTTTTATCTCGCGTGATATTTCTCCAGTTGCTATGTGAGTAAAGCCCAAATCCTGATAAAATCGGGACAAAATGTTGTTCAAAACATTGCAGTGCGTTTTTGAATATTTGAAATTTGGGTTTCATTTGGTATTTGAGCTTTGAAATTTGGCATTTTGAAGTCACTTTATGCAAATATTTCTACCCTTTCAGAGCAGGCATCAAGCCACCCCCTCTAGGTGTCTATATAAGCTAAGATCTTAAAATTTATCCGCCAGACTTCGGGCGGATTAATGTCAAGCCCGCCCTGGCGCGGTGTGATCATAACAGGCTATTGTCCATTTAACACTAAGTGAATGGGAGCTATAAAATTGAAGCGTTGCATGCCAGGTCTGGGCCAGGGTTTTTGCTGGTTTATTAAGGTAACGGTCAGGGTAATGAAGCCCGTATCGGTAACGGTTAAGGTAGCGTGGAAATAAAAGGACGAATGACGTTACCGAAAAACGAAACGGGCATCGTAACCGTAACCCATAAACATTACTCAGTATTTCGTATTTTCTTACTGACAT
>JADFWK010000075.1 GCA_015223015.1 Pseudomonadota bacterium | reverse complement strand
TTTTCTCAGGAATCTTATAATGCTCCTTCACAACCCCAGCAATCTTATTATACTCAACCTGCGTTTCTGCTATCCTAGACCGCGCTACTTGTATCATAGCCTCTTTAGGCTTTATTTTCTTTTCCATTGCCAGCTTGCGAGATTCCGAGCGTAGGGCCACCATCTCTTCTTTCGGAAATGAAGTTTTATGTAAGTCAACACAATGTGCTAAGCTCGCCATCTATAATCTCCCTGACAAAACAATAGTCATTATAATATCGAGTATTTCCTTATCATCTCTTTTACGCCATCGGTAAAGGTCTTCTTGAACTTTGCCGGTTATTCCACCGCCGCCATCATAATCTATTACACGTACAACCAGTCTCTTCCCAGGTAAAGAGAAGAGGGGTAATCCGTTTAACGGATAACTCCTTACCGGAAGCGTACAAAATTCCTGATACAGCATTATGTTCCATCAAGCGTTACTGTGTTCCTATTTCCGTTGTCGTCTACCGCCATATGTATCCTGGCCTTCGAATCAGCGTTATCTCTAAACCTTACATCCTGGGTTCCACCGCCACTCGTTTTGCCACCGATAAAGGAGAGAAGTATCCTTTGGAGTTGTTCAAGTGTAACAGTACCCTCCACAATTTTTGTAAAAATAGCACCTGCAACTTGATCTAAGGCCTCTGATTCTAAACCATGGACATGCTTAGTGGAATCTACCCTAATTACAAAATCAGTGGTCGCATCGGGGTTCGTTGTCCAGTCACGGTTTACTACAGCCGTTTTTGTAGCACCATCATAACTATCAATGTGCCGTGATTGATTTATTCCAGTTCCACCTATAAAAATAATAATATCATTCAAATAAAAGTCATCTACTGCACTCGCCCCAGGGTCTAAAATCACCTCATCATTCGCACCACCGGCTTGACAGGTTTCTTCACGGACAATCAAGACATCAGCAGATTGGCGTAATCTTCTACCCGCACTTGTTGGAATATTGTGAGAGGCCCCGGTCAAGACTTCATCCCATACTGCATCCGCTATATCAGGCCTTATGTCCACCAGGCTATCAGTGTCTTTCACAAAGCCTGTACCCTTAATGTCGTCCATATCTTCTATGACAGCATCTACCAGGCCATCGATAGTATATTCTTCAACCGCATAAACTGGAGTACCGCCCCCAGTATCCCACTTCAGAGAACCCTTCCAATTATCGTCGAAGGCTATATTTTTCCCATAACACCCACCGCCGATCTCATATATGTTAGCAGTAGCTCTAGCGGTATGAACTGTACCGTCTGGATTGAGTAAAGCGACACCTATAGTGCCCACTAAGGCAGTTTGTGAACTACCCATAGCGCACGTTTTAGGAAGTGACAGGGCCATCTTCTTTTTCCTCAGTTATCATTCTCTGTAGACAGATAATTTCTCCCCTTCGTGTAAGCATGCCATCATGGATATCAGAAAGGCCTTTCTGCAACTGCTGTTGAGTTTGTTGTGCAAACTCTTGCTTTTTCATTCTCTGATAATCGAATTGCTCAATTTCTTTTTCAAGTTGCCGTATCCTCTGTTCTTTATCCATTATTTGCCCTTTGCTTGAAAATAAGTTAACATCTCATCGATGTCTGCTACTTGTTGCAGGAGTGTAACTTTCTGTGCCTCAAGTGTTACTCTGGCAACAAGCCTCTCCGTTACATCTGTTTCAATAACAGCGATATGATCACTATCTATTGGTTTAATTTGTTTTGCCATAATATCCTATATTAAGCTAGTCCAGGCTCCATTCTCATAGCCCTGGAATTTATTTAAGGTTGAATTGTAAAGCACCATCCCATTAACGGCAGTCAAGGCATCTCTTTGAGTAGTTGTCATTCTTGTAAGAAGTATGGCACCTGTTGTTGAAGAGAGTTCTAACTTAGCTGAAGTTGCCGGGGTCAGCGTTCCTATACCAACTCTTTGATTAGGCGAATCTACCCTTATTGTATCATTTCCAAAACTTATGGGAACGTGCAGGAGGGTTTCGGTGTCATAAGCATAAATACGCCAATCTCCCTCCGAATCTTGACGCATTCCCAAAAATTCATTGCCCGCCCCTTCGTATCTTCCTATTGTTCCTATTTCTCCCTTATAAACGTGAAGTTGTGCTGTGGGCGCTATCCCAATTCCGACCCTTCCATCAACAGCAACTTGCACAGCAGGATCAGGGGCACCATCAGAAGCCACCAACTCAGAATGTCTATGCAGGGCATCCGCTATCGAATTATCGGTTAAGGTATCAAGCTGTGTTCCTGTAGCAGAGGTATCATTGTGACTCACTATCGAATGAAGTTCGTTATGATGGTCATTGGCTGAAACATCTACCAAGCTATCATGCGACAACCCAAGGCCATCGATATCGGCTTTCGTTTGATCAGCTGCAGCACCACTCTCTATCCCAGCTAATTTAGTAAGTCCCGTATCTATTTGGGCATGAGTATTTGAACCTATATCAGCAAGCTCCAGGTGAGAATCTATTATTCTAAGTGCTGTCATTTTGTCACAGCCTCAATCTCTGTTATCATACCATCTGGACCCCTCTTAACAATAAACCTGTATTCCCTTTGCTCTGTTACCGTAACAGGCTCTATTTTTATCTCTTTGATTGACATGGCGAGTCTGTCAATAATAGCAGTATAATCTTTGCCTGTATCCGCCTTCAGGGCATCCCTTATGCCGTCCACACTCTCAGCAAGGTTCGTTATAGCCTCAACCTGTTTGGACATCATAGAGGCTACCCTTTGTTCATGTGCTGCCTTTTTACTCTCAGGTGTCAGCTCCCAACCCTTACCCTTAAGTTTATCTAAATCTTTCTGAGATACGGTTTTCATATAAGGCACTCTAAGAATTTGTTATATTTGTCAAGTTCTTCTTTCGTTTCTCTCAAGGCTACCCCTGCATCCTTTGTTACTGTGACGGTCTCTCCTGTCTCAGCTACCATAACTTCCATCTCATAATTTACACCGGTTTTCTTTTTTGAAGAGAGGATGGATGGTATGGGATCTTTTACTTCAGGCTTAACCAGTTTCTCTTTCTGCTCAGCTTCAATTTCTTTTGTTGTTTTAGTCTCTGCCTGTTTTTCAATTAATCCATAAGAGATTCCCGATGGAAGGCCGGTCTCCTTAATTATTTTTTTTCTTTCGGTTTTTTCAGCTTGAACAATTTTTCTTGCGCCCAGGATAACCTTATCACTTGGCCTCCGTCCCTCTTCCCATATAGGCTCTACCGGCTCTACCGGCTTCTCTTTTTCCTCAACCCTCCAAGCCTCAAGCTCAGCTAAAGTCTCCTCATCAAGAGCCTCTCTCTCGTCCCATGCCTCTATGAACTCTGAGAAGCCCTCATCTTCTTTAAGTCCTTCCAGGTCTTTATTCTCAGCTTCAACTTCGCGGCGAGTATCTTCTTCAATTTCTTCTGTCCGCCTGGCTTCATTTCGACTCCTTATGTCGGTAATGCCTTCTTTTTGCCACCTATCAAAATCAGAAACTATTTCTTCGTCTGGATGCTCGGCAAAATATTTGAGCATATCATCTTCGGCTCTATCAAATTCTTTCCATCTCTCTTCTCTTTCAGTCCTTGTGGCAATATCAGCTAATCTCTCGGCCCTCGGCTTACCCTCTTTCTGAGCAAAGATATCACCGCGAAGGGTTTCTGCAAAATCTTCCGGCTTTGCTATCCAACCCTCTTCTGTAGCCTCCGCCGCCATTTCGTCAAAGGCCAGACCCTTACCTGTCAATCCAATTACTCCAGTCTCTTTTGTAGACAGTGCCCGGACCTCACCCGGCAAGGTAAGGTCCTTTACTCCACCCATGGCACGAACCCAAGAAAGTAGGGTCTTGCCCTTCACCTCTTCTTTAACTTCACGGGCTAAGGCCAGACCCTTTGCCTTGATCGGAACAATACAATATCCACCTGGGGCCCCTACTACCTTATGTGTAGCAGGCGAAATATCCTTAGTCTTCATCTTGTCTGATTCCAGGGCATCACGTGCGCCGTTTAGAGTAAGCCATGGAGTCTCTTTCTTTCCTGCTTTTTTTAGTACAGGTTTATATTCGACTTCCAAATCTTCAGGCGCTGGCTTGCCAGCTATATACTCAGCGCCACGGGGATAGGTTCTCTTACCCTCTTTTACTCTTACTTCTTTTGCAATGGGCGGCAATACAGGCTCATAGGCTTCAAGCTCTAATTCCTCTTTTGTTTTTAAGGGAGCCT
The DNA here is from genome assembly GCA_015223015.1 of Pseudomonadota bacterium. GTDB lineage: Bacteria > Desulfobacterota > DSM-4660 > Desulfatiglandales > B25-G16 > JADFWK01. The sequence continues at coordinate 1,630 of JADFWK010000075.1, read as the reverse complement.
CTTTCTCTTTTCTTCTCTCCTCAAATATTTTTCTTTTCTGTGAGCGCCTTTTGGCCTTTTCGTAAATACGGTTCAATTCCTCTTGTTCTTTTGCAGTGGCTTCCCGCCCCTGACGCTCCTTAAATCTTTCTTGTATCTCATGAAGAGTATAAGGCTCCGTTCTTACCCTCGCCTTAGCTCCAAGATAAATATTTTCGATATCCTGTATAGCATATACTTCAGGCTCTTTGATTGTGGGTTCAGTTATAGGCTCTGCAATTTCACTAACAACCTGTTCTGCGAGTAGGTCATTTAATCCATATTTTAGCTCTGGATGCCTTTCTTTGAATTCCTCAATGTCTTCTTTTATGAAAATATCGTTCTCAAAACCACTACGGATAAAACTAATAGCATGATCTTCGGTAAAAACTTTTCCTTCAAAAACCCCTGTCTCAAGACCCTCTGCGATGGAATTAACTAAGGTATCTTTCACAACCCTGACCCTAACATCCACCTTGGCAACTTTTATTCCGTCCTTGAGTTCTGGATATTTTTTCGATAACCTATCTAGGTCCGAATCATCGAACAAGCCACCCCTGTACCCCTCCATAACTGAGTCAATGGCCCTGCCAACATCCAGTTCACCCTTATCATACGTCTCAGTAATGCCGTTAAGGACATCCTTCTTGAGTTTGACCGTTGCGTCTTCTTCCTTGCCAGTGAAGGCATGAGTCCCCATAGCCATACCACCGCCGCCGATAGCTCCGATAATACCAGCGTCAAGCAGGCGTCGGCCTATTTCATGGTGTGGGGTATACTCATCGATTATTCCTTCGTCATAAGCAATCTGTGTGGCCTCATTTACTGCCTCCTGGATGCCCTCAGCACCCGCACTTTTAAAAACTTTCTTAGTCAGTTTACCGCCTGGCTTTGTCAATATACCGAGAGGCAATCCCTCGCTCAGGACTTCAGCGGCAGCATAAAACATAGCCTTTTGACTTGACTCAAGCACACCCTTCCCATCAGTCCTCGTTTCAGAATAAACTTCTCCAAACACTTGAGGAAACATAACAGCCATACCAAGACCGGGGTTTTTTGTCATAATACTAACAGCTAAGGCAGGCCCCATAGTAGCACCTACTCCCTCGATAGCCGATGTAACATAATATTTGTAAGATCCCCTGTGAGTGGTAGGCCTGATCTTCTCTATCATCTTGCCGAGGCTTTTACCGCCAGCGGCGGCAGCTTCCGCAATCGGTTTTGCAATATGTTCCTCAGCTTTCTCTCCTATCCAACTCTGATAAAAGCCCTCATCTTTTTCGAGTAACTTGGCAGCCGACGCAAGCGATTCACTGTCACCCTTCTTGACAAGTTTCATCACTTCAGGCTTCAGCTCACCGCCCACCATAGCCTCTGCTATCCTTGACTTGGCTCTAAATTTCTTATATGCCTTGGCTGCCGAAGTCTCTGTTACAGCCTCAACGCCCTCGCCTACCTTCTCAACGCCCTTCCCCATGAGGTCGAGCAGAAATACTCCAAAACCTTCGTCAGCGGTAAGGGGTTTCTTCTCTTTCTTGACCCTCGGGGGCTCCGCCCCCCGGACTGTCTGTAGGGCTTCTTTGACTTCTTCCCTCTCGCCCTCCCAGTGCTC
>JADFWK010000074.1 GCA_015223015.1 Pseudomonadota bacterium | reverse complement strand
GCTTTAACCAAAGAGTTGACTGACTGCAACCTTCTAGATCCCTAAACTGTATGGGAAGATCTTAACTTTTAATTTCAATGTATCAATCCGTTCTATAGTCTTTTCAGCAACTTTTCGCTCTTTTGTAAAATAACGTTTCATGCGTTCAAGTATCCCTTTTGCGCCAGGCAGACGAGAAATAGATCTGGGAGAGGTGCTTCATTGGAAACTGCAGTCGACCACATTCTCGATTTGAGGGGTATGATAATCCCTGTCACTTTTTTGAGAATTACACAGGCGTTTAGGGAAATTGAGGCTTGTGAAGCAATCGAAATTGTTGGAAATGACCCTGAAACTATCAAGGACCGTTTCAGGATTTTGCAGACCTTTTCCTATGAACTGCTGAATATCAATGATGATGAAAGTCATTATCGAATTCGTTTGAGAAACGGGAGGCCCGTGGATGGCTTTGTCAAAAACTCCTGCCCCCAAAAGACCCACAATCCTCATCGCTGTTGATTTCTCTGATTGTTCCGGCGCAGCGCTCAGGAAGGCGAGGTCCCTGGCAGCAGAAAAGCACAGACGGATCATGGCCCTTCACGTAATCGATCACGATTTCGTAGAGCAGTGTATCCGTGAAAACCTGGGAAATAAGGGTGAGATCAAAAGTAAATTGTTCCTTAACGCAAAGAAAAGGCTTCGGGACTTCCTCCGTATGGAAGGGCTGGATGGAGACAACGTAGAAATGGTGGTCCGTGAAGGGACACCATGCATTGAGATCAACAAGGTGGCTGTTGAACGCGGTGCCGAGATGGTTGTCATGGGCAGCCGCGGGCACTCCGATGATATGAAAGCCATCTTCTTCGGAAGTACCACTGAGAGGGTCCTGAGATTTATCACACGGCCGGTATTGTGTGTGCCGCTTGAGGGAGGAAACCACACGCAAGTATAACCGCTATCCCGCCCTGGCGTAATGCAATGAAGCGTTCCGACGAATATACTTTAACCCAGATTGTGTCCCGCCATGGCGGGATAGCGAGGCGCAGAAAACCGTGGCGAAACGCGCAGTTGGAGCGATTTTGTGATGTGGGTATATTCATAAATATGTCGAAGAGCAAAATCGGGAAATTCATGGAGTATTTGCCGAGAATCAAAGGGAAATCACTGTTCCTGTTTGCCACCCATGGGGCTGCTGCAGGATCTGCCCATGCCCTGAAGGCTATGGATCATGCCAAAGCGTCGGCTCCGAATGCAAGGATCATCGGGACCTACAGCTGCCAGGGCGAAGTGGATCCCAGGTTTTTGGAGACGGCAAAATCAAAACCTCAGCCACCCGAGTGGCTTGCCGATGCGCCGGCAGCCTTGGGACATCCTGATGAGAATGATATGGAGGACCTGAAATGCCTTGTCAGCGAAATCTCTGACAAGGTCATCAGATCCTAAACTTGAAATGAAGGAGGTATTGAAATGAATCAGATGTCCTTTTCCGATATTGCGGTGGTTTCGTGCGGCACTTTGAGTATGGAACTGAACCATTTAAAGAAGGAAGGTTTTCTGGATACCAATCATCTGTTTTTCACAACGCCCGGACTCCACGAGAATGTTCGTGAACTGGAACGTCAACTCATTGAGCGGATCAACAAGGCCAAGGAAAAGGCGGACAAGGTCCTCGTGGTGTATGGAGGTAAGTTCTGTTATGTTAACGCCGATGAGCCCACTCGCACCATGCGAAAGATCATTGAAGAGCAAGGCCCGAGTGTGGCGAGAATTGAGGCCACGCACTGCATGGACATGATCGCCAGTGAAGCGGAACGTGAGCAGATTGCTCAGGAGGTCGCCGGTGGTGAGAAGGTCTGGTGGATGACGCCCGGCTGGATCAAATTCAGGCACAATGTTTTTAAAGGATGGGACAAGGGTCTTGCAAATGAAAATTTTCCCCGGCACACGGGAGGTGCGATCGTGATTGATGGCATCGGATATGTTGACCGGTATATGGCTGAAAAGCCGGAGGAATTTCTGGAGTACTCTGATTGGATGGGGATTCCCATACAAGGTTATCCGGTCACATTGGATCGTTTCAAATCTCTGCTTTTGGAACAAGCCGAGGGATTATCCAGCAAATGAGCTTTGAAAAACCGAATAGCAAATTGCATCAAAGCAGAATTACCCATAGAAAGGAGTCGCATGAAGAAATTTGTCCATTATTTCATTTTGTGTGCATTTCCGATTTTTTTTACGACTCCCATTTCTGAGGGTTCTGAGGAGCCATCCCATCCAGAAGTGATATTAATGGATTTAAACTCCCCGGATTTTAGAATGCCAGTTGGAAGGGTCGCTTTTTTACATTTGAAAAGAGCTATTTGTTATGATGTCTAATCTTTACAATCTAAAAAGGATAGCAAGCTATGGCCTACTACATCAGTCTGTATATCTCTTTGGCGATCTTTGCTATTGGCTTAATCTATAAGATAGCTACCTGGTTCTTTTTAAAAACCAGCGTTGACTCAAAGACAATACCCACAGCAAAAAGAGTTTCATCAGCACTGAAAGGGATAATTTCCACCATATTCAGCTCCAAGGTCTTGACCCTGGTCAAGGTATTTTTTCTTGATGTAATCCTCCAGAGAAAGGTGCTACACGAAGATTCTTTTAGGTGGTTAACCCACATCCTGATATATGGGGCATTTATGCTCCTGCTTTTCATGCATGCCCTGGACAAATTTATTACCTCTGCCATATTTACTGACTATTTGCCAACCCTAAATCCCTTTCTGTTTTTACGGGACTTCTTCGGGGCATTAGTCATCATTGGTATCTGTATGGCAATCTACCGGAGATTCATCCTTAAAGCTCCCCGGCTTAAGACCAATCCCATGGATATCTATGCCATCATACTCTTGGCCATTATTATGGCCTCAGGCATCCTCTTGGAAGGTACCAAGATAGGATCGTACTCTGTCTACAAACAGATGGTCGCGGATTATGCCGACATTGAAGAAGAGGAGGAGCTTAAGGCACTTACGGCCTTCTGGGTAAAGGAATTTGGCACCGTTGCCCCTGATCTCAAGAAGCCTTTTGACACCGAGCTTCTTGAGGAGGGCAGTGAGGTTCATGAGATGAGCTGCGCAGGCTGTCATTCCAGAGCCCAGTGGGCATTTGTAGGTTACTCAGTGGCTTTTGCATCCAGAGGGGTTGCTTTGAGCTTAGATAGAACCGGTATACATACCTTGCTCTGGTATATACACTTCCTGGCATGTTTCATCGGCCTTGCATATCTTCCCTTTTCCAAGTTTTTTCACATCATCACAAGCCCTTTGAGTCTCCTTGCAAATAGCGTAATGGATAAAAGAGGGTCAGAGTCTGCAAATATAGCAACAAGACAGGCCCTTGAACTTGATGCATGTACCCACTGTGGGCAGTGCACATCTCGGTGCTCGGTAGGGGTAATCTTTGAACAGATACAAAACATAAACATACTCCCCTCTGAAAAGATACAGTCATTAAAGAGGATTGTATCTGGAAAGGAAACCGATGAAAAGGGACTCAAACTCATCTTAGTTGGAACATCTCTGTGCACCAATTGCCACAGGTGCACTGATGTCTGTCCGGCGGGTATCAACCTGGAAGAGTTGTGGTTTAATATGAGAGAGGTGTTGTTTCAGAAGGATTACCAGGAGTTTTCTGTGCTTTCACCCCTTTCCTTTTACCGGGGTTTAATGAAGGAAGGTATACGCCAGGGTGATTACAAGAGGCCATTGGACCTGGCCAGGGAGGCTATCGCCGCCGAGAGCGATTTGATGAAAAACCAGGTGAAAAATCTAACTCTGACCCGTCCCGATAGGGAAATTCAAGGTATGCTAGGCCTTTCAGATCAGGTAAGCACCTTTAAGGAGTGTTTTGCCTGCCAGACCTGTACCAATGTATGTCCGGTAGTGGCCAATTATGAGAATCCCATGGAGATCCTGGGGATGCTGCCTCATCAGATTATGCATGCCGTTGGATTGGGGGTCAGGGACCTGGCCTTTGGCTCAAATATGATATGGGATTGTGTTACGTGTTATCAGTGCCAGGAGCAGTGCCCTCAGGGGGTCAGGGTAACTGAGGTGCTTTTTGAACTGAAGAACCTGGCGATAAGGAATGTGTACAACTTATGTTGAGCGGTTCAACGTTCATGGTTCACGGTTAAAAGGCCCTAATCAGCTCACCCCAAAGGGATTATGCATCAATCTTTAATCGATAATCATCGTTTATGGACGGAAAGGCTATTATGAAATTTGCACTATTCTTAGGTTGTACGATTCCTGCCAGGCTGCCCCAGTATGAATCCTCTTCAAGGTCAGTATTAGGAAAGCTGGGTGTGGAACTGGTGAATATAAAGGAATTTAATTGTTGCGGATATCCCTTGCGAAACATTAATTTTAAGGCAGCCGTTCTTTCCTCAGCAAGAAATCTGGCCCTTGCTGAAAGGGAAAGTCTTAATATACTCGTCCTTTGCAAGTGTGGCTTTGGAATGCTCAAACATGCGGCTCATTTCATGAAGGAAATCCCTGCGCTCAGAAAAGAAATCAATGCCATCCTCAAGAAAGAAGGCCTAACATATGAAGGAGATATTGAGATAAAACATCTCCTATCTGTCCTGTACCATGATGTTGGTGTTGAGGTTATCAAGGAGAAGATCACCAAACCGTATACGAAGCTCAAGATTGCTGCCCACTATGGGTGCCATGCCCTCAGACCGAAGGAGATCCTTCAATTTGATGATCCGGTTAATCCCACGCTATTTGATAACTTGGTGGGGCTAACAGGCGCTGAAAGCATTGACTGGGAAGCAAGGCTTGATTGTTGTGGCGCCCCTCTGTTTGGATCAAATGATGACCTGTCCATGGATCTAACAGCGAAAAAGCTTGCCAACGCAAAACAATCAGGGGCTGACTACCTCTGCGATGCCTGTGCATACTGTCATATCCAGCTTGATACAGTTCAAGGGATGCTTAATAAGGCGCGGGGCGGAAATCATCTTCTCCCTGCGATCCTCTATCCACAGCTTTTAGGATTGAGCCTGGGTATTGACAGTGTAACATTGGGATTAAGCATGAATAAGATAGATATAACATCTGTGGAGAAGTATTTATCGATATAGATTATCTTTAAGGTATGAGAGAGAAGAAGAGATGGCAAAAGATAAGATCGGAGCGGTGATGGTTGTGGGTGGAGGTATAGGTGGGATGCAGGCAGTCCTTGATCTCGCAGAATCCGGCTTTTATGTATATCTGCTTGAGAAATCAGCCTCCATTGGTGGCAGAATGGGACAATTAGATAAGACATTCCCCACAAATGATTGCTCCATGTGTATCATGGGGCCAAAGCTGGTGGAATGCGGCCGGCATCTCAATATCGAGATATTAACCCTTTCTCGAATAGAGAGCATTACTGGTGAAGAGGGCAACTTTCAGGTCAAAGTACATCAACACTCGCGCTATGTAGATCCTGATAAATGCACTGGTTGTGGAGATTGTGCTACAGTATGCCCGGTCAGCCTTCCAGATGAGTACAACAGAAATTTATCTATGAGGAAAGCAGCGTACATCATGTATCCTCAAAGCGTTCCCCTGGCTTATAGTATTGATAAGAAAGACCGGCCCCCCTGTATCTCTGCCTGTCCGGCCCATATCAACGTACAGGGCTATGTGGCCATGATTAAGGCACGCAAATACAAGGAGGCTATCGAGATAATCATGCGCGATGCGCCCCTTCCGGGGACCCTCGGCAGGGTATGTGTACGATTCTGTGAGCAGGAGTGCCGCCGCTGTGAAGTGGATGAGCCTGTATCTATTAAGGAGCTAAAAAGGTTTGCCGCTGACCAGGTGGATATCCTTTCCCTGCCGGTTCCAGAAGTCACCGCGCGAGAAGAGCGAGTTGCTATTATCGGATCAGGCCCAAGTGGCCTCTCAGCAGCATATTTTTTGGCACTTGATGGATTTAAGCCTACCATTTTTGAGGCTTCAAAGGTCCCCGGCGGAATGCTTGCACTCGGGATCCCCGAATATCGCCTCCCTCGAAGAATCTTAAATAATGAGATTGAGAATATAAAGCGATTGGGTGTTGAAATAAAGACAAATACGCCTATCGGGAAGGATATAACGATCAATGACCTCCTCAAGGGAGGTTACAGTGCGGTCTATATCGCCGCTGGTGCCCATAAAGGGATGAAACTGAATATCCATGGTGAAAATCGATATGAAAATTTTCAACAGAGCGTCCCCTGGTTTAGGGGCGTAAATTTAGGGACTATAAGGGAGGCCAGGGGCAAGGTTGTCATCATTGGTGGAGGTAACGCAGCTATTGATGCTGCCAGGGTATCACTCCGGTTAGGGGCAGACGAGGTTCATATCGCTTACAGACGAACCCGGAATGAGATGCCCGCGGACCCTTTAGAGATTGAGGATGCCTTACAGGAAGGTGTGCAGATCCACGCCCTGGTAACACCGAAAACGGTGATAGGGGATAATGGAACCCTCAAGGGGCTGGAGTGCCTTAAAAATAGGCTCGGGGAGCCTGATAGCTCCGGCAGGCGAAGACCTGTTCCCATAGATGGCTCGGAGTTTTTTATTCCGGCGGATCAAATTATAGCTGCTATTGGGCAGACAGTTGATAAATCATTTGCCGCTGACCTTAATGAGATTGGATTCACAAAAAATGACCTGTTAAATGTTAATCCGTATACGCTGGAGACGACAAAGAAGGGAGTCTTTGCAGGTGGCGATGTGGTTACCGGCCCCAAGACAGTGATTGAGGCAATAGCTCAAGGGAAAAAGGCGGCTGCTTCCATATCTTCCTATCTACAAGATATGTGGATGCCATCATTTGATGGCGAGGATTTTCAGGAAAAGGACTACAAACCTATTGATTCCAGTGAACCGAAGATGCCCAGGACCCAGATCCCTACCCTGAATGCTACCGAAAGGATAAAAACCTTTCAAGAGACTAACCTTGCAATGGATGAGGAGACCGCACAAAGAGAAGCAGGTCGCTGTCTTGACTGCGGGGCATGTTGTGAGTGTTTTCAATGTGTGGAGGCCTGTAAGGCCCAGGCCATAAATCATGATATGACAGATAAGTTGTTGGATATCGATGTGGGATCTATCATTATTGCCACTGGTTCTGAACCATACGACCCTGCTACTAATGATACCTATCAATATAATCATTTCCCCAATGTTGTTACCAGCCTGGAATTTGAACGCATCCTGAGCGCATCCGGCCCTT
>JADFWK010000073.1 GCA_015223015.1 Pseudomonadota bacterium | reverse complement strand
GCTAACTGCGATCTTATTCCACACAAGGTTTGTTTATCAACTGGAAAAAAATATCCGACTCTTCTGCATGCTCTGGAACCACATTTATTATATCGGCGAAAAATCAAAATTAGTTTAGGTTCAAATAGTTCCACGGTGAATACTGAGCGATAATCTAGACTTAATATATAAAGCTAGGGAGGGAGCCATGGATTTTGAGTTCCATTGAGGAAGAATAACACTCGCCTCTGCTTTGGTCGCTACTCAGGAAGACCCTAATCGACTGGCAATGGTCTGTTTTGATCAACACCTCAAGAATGCGGCACTTAAGGAAGGGTTCGTCGTGAATCCACAGCCATAGGAAAAAATCGATGAATTCCGACCCCTTTAGAACCCCTCCCGCTTGACTATTCAATCGACAAAGACATCAAATCAGCCGCTAGGATAAGGTCTCCCTGATAGGTTCTTCGGCACTGGGCTTCAATGTCGGTTCTCAGACATTCCGGATAAAAATGGGTTAAGATAAGCCTCTTGACCCCTGATTGTGTGGCTATATTACCTGCCTCTGATGGGGTCAGGTGTCCTGCCATCGCTTCTCCATCAGGGAAGGAAGATTCGAGGATCAAGAGATCTGCACCTGTTGCCAGATCCACAATTTCCTCGCAGTAACCGGTGTCTGCTGAATACACAACAGTTCTTCCTGAATTGTCTTCTATTCTAAAACCAATGCTCTGAGGGGTGTGGTTTACCGGTGCGGAACGTATTGTGAATTTGTCAAATTCCTTCTTGTCGTTTTTATCCACTTTTAGTTCCACAATATTCATAAGGCCGGCAGGGAGATCAAGCCAGGTTCCATAGGGTTTTTTCAAGAGCTTTAAGAACCGGTTGAATCCTTCAGGGGCTATAATCGTGAAAGGTTTTCTCTTATCGAGGATTGGGGGATACCGGGTGGCAAAGAAAAAGTGGATCAGATCAGCTGTATGATCTGGGTGAAAATGACTGATGCCAATATAATCAATATCTTGGTAGTTAAGGCCGGCAACTGCCAGTTGTCTGACTGTTCCGGGACCTATATCCATCAACAGGAACAGATCCTCAATGAAAATGGCAATGGCCGGCGACGCCCTATCAGCGAGAGGAACACTGGTGCCTGAACCTAGAATGATGAGTTTCATTTTTTATAAGTAGGCAGTAAGGAGTATGCAGTAAACAGCAGAAGAAATATTGCTTATTCCTTATTACTTACTCCCTCCTACTTGAGCTCCCCATCTCCCAGGGATTGGGGTGTTACAGAACTTGCACCTGCCATCATTTATGTTGAATTCGGCAATTTCATAACCGATTCGCCTAATCAAAATCTTTTGGCAGTTGTGGCAGTAGGTATTGTATGCATCATGACCAGGCACATTCCCAAGGTAGACATAATGAATCCCCTCCTTGAGGGCTATATCCCTCAGAAGCTCCAGGGTTTTCACTGGCGTAGCAGGCAGCCTGTCCAATTTATACCGGGGGAAGAAGCGCAAAAAGTGCAGGGGATAATTAGGCCCCAATTCCTTCAATATCCAGCCACACATTCTTTTTGTCATTTCTGGTTTATCCACATATCCTGGTACAACCAGGGTGGTCATCTCAAACCATACCCCTTTCTCATGTAGCAGTTTAAAGGTATTCAGTACCGGCTGAAGTGTTCCGCCATTAAGCCTCCTATAGATGCCGTCATCGTATGACTTGAGGTTTACGTTCGCAGCATCTAAGTACTGGGCCAAATCCTCCAACGGCTTTCTATTTATGTAACCGTTTGAGACCCAAACATTCTTAATACCCTCTGCCCTTGCTAGCCGGGCAGTATCGTACATATACTCATAATAAGAGGTGGGTTCTGAATAGGTATAGGCAATAGAGGGTATATTCTTTTCCTTGGCGGCCCTTACAACATCTGCTGGAAAAAGCTCGTAGTGGTTCACCTCTTCAGGTTTTCTCTGGGAGATCTCCCAGTTCTGACAGTTGAGACATCTGAAATTACACCCAGCTGCTGCTATTGAAAAAACCGAGGTGGCTGGGTGGAAATGGCTGAGGGGTTTTTTCTCAATGGGGTCAATATGAATAGCACAGGGGTTTCCGTAGGCAAGGGAGTAGAGCTTTCCCCCTATATTTACCTTTGATCTGCATACACTCCGGTCCCCAGGTCTCAAATAACATCGGTTTGGGCATACCCCACACTGGACATCTTTTCCATTCGTCGTATAGTGAAACCCCTCAATCGACCACTTCCAAAGGTCCTTAGGGGCATCGTTTTTAAAAACATGACCCCTGATATCCTTCTTTTCCTCGTTTTTGCCGCTCGGCCAGAAACAGTGACCTTCTGTTGCTACCAAGAGGGAGATGAACCCCATCTCTTTTAAGAATTCTTTCCTGCTTATATGTCGCTTCATTTCTCGCAGTGTCCGTTGTTAGTTGTGGGTAGTCCGTTGGTTTGAATCGTTGCCCTTGTATTCCCTTCGGTTATGAAATGCCTGTTTTTGTTGAGTATACTATCTTTCGTGCCCTAAGGCCCTTTGTTTTTACATCAAAAACACGCATCTCGAAACATGGAACAATCAGCAATTTACATGCTCCCATTCCTATGCTCTTAAAACCACCACGGTGCTTGCAGCCTTTATCAAGATTAGGCCAATAATAGCAGCCTGAACACCAAAAAGAGGGATCAACAAAGTTCCTATTGCAAGGGTACCAGCACCAGCGCCTACCAGGTCAGCGGCAAATAGGCCGGCTGCAGGACTTCTCTCTTCCCCTATCATCTCTGCAGCAATAGGGAACTGGAATCCGCACAGCATGGAAAAGGTAAAACCATATAGCAAAAAGACAGACTCCGGCATGCTGGACTGGGAGAAGGTTGCCCAAATCAGATACACAATAAGCAAGAGGATCATCCCAGCCTCTGCTCTTAAGAGCATACCCTTACCCCTTTTTTTCCACTTATTTCCAAGGACCGCACCAGGTAGAAGGCCAAGCAAGAATGACGTAATTATAGCACCCACCTTGAGATAGATATAGCCATAAATAACCTGAAAAGAGAACAGAATTAACATCTCCACACCCATGGCAGCAAAGCCGGTAGAGAAAAGAACGTATTCCTCCTTTCTTGTTAAAGATAGGTAGAGAACAAGAACCCCCAATAGGCCGGCCATAAACCAATTGGGTGAGGTGCCATACTTCTTGAACCACTCTTTGGACAGTATGTTAATAACCCTCGGCCGAAAGTCAGTGTTAGTAGGCTCGGCCGGATCAATGGCTTCATTGATAAACTTAATCCTCTCTTTGGTAACGTCTCCGTAATAAAATCCATGGATATAGGAGGTGACAATGGATCTTTTTTTTAGCTCAAGAGGGATATCAGCGGTAAGCTGGCCATCGCTCGCAAGGAAATAGATTTCTCTGCCAGGGATCAAGAGAACATTACGAAAGCATTGCTTAACGGTGTTGAAAATGGAGGACAATTTCTTGATTCTGACCTCTGATAAATAGTTAGGATTTGCAATGAGAGAGAAAGAGAGGATTCCATCTTTCTCGAGAATCCTCTTGGTCTTTTCAAAGAACTCCTTTGTGTAGAATCGGTTTATCTGGAAGGTATCGGGCTCTGGAAGATCAACGATGACGGCTGAATACCGTTTGTTGGTGTGAGTTATATGTTTCCTTCCATCAGTAGGGATAATCGTAACCTGTGCTTTAGGGCTCAAGAGGCCAGATTGGGTTGCCACTCGTATTAACGTAGGATCCAACTCTACATAATCTATGTGGCGAGGAGCGTATTTCAAGACCTCATCGAAGGTTTCACCCATGCCCCCTGATACCAGCAAAACGTCTTCAATCCTATCCAGCTGGCACAGGGGGTAATGGACCTTTTCCTCGGCAGCTGTAATATTGAAGGTGGAAAAAATAGGAGTTCCAGATTCCCAAAGGGTATATTCCCCTTTTTCTTTGGTTAATACTATTCTCCCATAGGGCGATTCCTGGTAGCTCACGATATTAGAGCCATACTGGTTAAAAAGGGTAGAAGGCTCAAAGCCTTGTCCAAAGGAGAAAACAAAAAAGGCAATAACGGGAAAAAGGGAAATCAGAAAAATAAGGTATCTTTTCATACGGATAATAAGCAAAAGAGAAATGAGGATTAAAAGAAATGAGCTGACGGCTATTATCTTAAACGGTGTTAAGAAATATAATAGAATAAAGCTACACAAAACCCCGCCTGCAATATCGCCGATATTGTCGGTGATGTACAATTGTCCTGCAGTAAATTGTCCACCACGAGCCTTTATGACAGCAAGCGAGTAGGGAAGAATAAAGCCAATTAAGAAAGCATACGGCGCACTGAGGGTCAGTATGTATAAAAAGATAGGATAAAAACCTGGAGATTCTCCATGAATAAAGATGGTGTCTCTGAAAAGCCTTATCGCTGTTATCTGAATCAAAGGGAGAAGAGCTGTAACCAGGGCAATAATAGAGTAAAGGTTAATTGACTTCTTTGGAAAAAATCTTGATACAAGAGAGCCAAGCCCACTTACGATCAGCCAGCAAAAAAGAACAAGGGAGATAGTAATCTCATTGCCTGAAAACTGTGAAAGAAATTCTCTAACCGTTACTATTTGAACGGCTATAGATGATATTCCGGTCGCAAAAATGGATACTATTATGAGACTGGTAAGATTCATGAGGTACCCGGTCCCGTGAAAAATCGATGCTTTGGTGGGATCGTTATTATTTCGATTTTTCCTCCTCAAAGGCCTGGACCTGGTAGATGGAGACTTGGAGTTTTTCTGTCTCCCAGCTATAAGCAGAAAGTCCTGCCTTCAGACATAGATGTGTCAGAAACTCTCGCTTATCTGGTAGCTGTTCCCAAACCTGGGGCAAAAAAGTCGCCTCGTTAAATCCCTTTTTGATGATTACCCCATCTATCCCTGGCCTCAGTTTGTCTAAGAGATCTTCTGCGTCTGTGTAGGTAAGCTCCTGGGGAGGTGTGAGGATGCTGATCTCAAGCTCTATTTTGTCAAATTCCTCTTGAGTTAACGGGGAGAATCGAGGGTCTCTGAAGGCCGCGTTCAGCGCATTTTCTCTAATCCCCTCAATCAGTGTCTCTCGAGGTATGATATGCCCTATACATCCTCTCAGGTTATCATCTATGGTTACCGTAACAAAGGTGCCCAGTCTTTCCTGAAATTTCTCAGGCAGGTCTTTCGGGTCAATTTGGGGCTCTTCTGCCTTAGATAATCTATCTCTTATGGTTTTTCTGGCCACCCCCAAAAGATACTTTCCTTCATCTTCAGATATCCATTTTGCATTATCCATGGTCCCATCCCCCTTTTTACTATTACTTGTTTTTCTAACTTCTCTCTTAGGTTTCTTATTGTTTTGCTCACAGCCAAATGCCCCACACGCGAGAAAGCAGGAGAGTAAAACAAAGATGATAAAAGTGAGAAATTTTTTGTTCGCCTTCGCCAGAATACCCTGCAGCTTGCTGCGGGGATGAATGGCGGGGCGAACGCGCCGAAGCTTGAACAGCGAAGGCGGGTTGGCTTCGGCGAATTCTGATTTGATACCCCGCAGCTTATTGTGGGGAGCTTCATTCACCCTGTAAGAAAGAAGCCCGTGCCATTTATGGCGGGCTGAAGGACCCAAAAAGTCCGGGCAGGATTTAGAGCTTTGTATAAATAGTCTGGCAGGGTTCACCATTCTTTCAGGCATAAGAAGTTATTTTCCTTAGATCTCTTTGATTAGTTCTGTTGGTTCTATTCGTTTTGGTACCTAGGCGTACAAAAACAGTCATGGCCTCCTTTAGAACGTGAACAACTGCTCACTATGGTTCATGCCAACACTTTTGAACGATACCAACCAATTGAACCAGTGAAACAAATAAAACCATATATTTAATATCTTGTATCATTTTTATAAATCTGTCAAAATCATTTTTGGGTTTCCGGATTTTCCTTGTGATCCGCCTGCATCAGACTCCATGCGGCTGGCAGACATCAAAAACCCCACAGAATCTGCATCTTATGACCCAGATCACCTACCTCATAGGTCAGACAACCGAGGAGAGAAGAAGGCTCTCTCAGGAAGATATGTCTATTCGGGGGATTTCATTGGAGAATTCCCTCCGCATAGTCCCCTCTCATAGTGTGGTCCTGCAACTTGAAAACCAAGGACCTGGCTGGCTACACCGGCCAGTGGACACCCTCACCTCTATAGTGAGCAGGATATTTTATGATGATATCCTATATCACTCATTCAGGAATTTCTCCTCTATGGATGAAACAATGAAGGAGTTGGCAGTGAGGGTTATTCTGCATAAGAGAAATCAGATGCCTGAAGGTTTACAATATTTTTCTCCCTTATTTGGCCCCTCATTCCGAAATGAAAGCGTGCCAGGGATATATCACCAAATCTTGGAATTCTTTTCTCTTTTGGTCAGCAACAACTTTGAAGACCGCTTTGTTGATCACCTTTCTCACAAAATAATCCAGTTGGATGATTTGAGGGCTGGGGCCGGAGAACAGAGGTATGCCCTGGATAGCGATCTCGCCCTCCTCTTTGGCGATTATGAGGAATTCAAAAGAACCAACAGGCTCTACGATAATGACGATATCGTCTTTAGCGTGCGATCGTTCCTGGCCAGCGGTAAACCCCCAAGCCTCTTAAAAGATATCAATGCTATTATCTTTGACGGCTTCATTACTATTACCAAGGCCGAAGAGGAAATCCTCTATTCTCTCTTTCAGCGTGTAGATGAGATTCTCTGGCTTCTTGATTTTGATGCACAGGAAAACGATCCCCTTCAAGCATTCCGTAAAGCCGCAGGCCATAGCGAACCTGGAAATGGTAGCGATCATGAGGCATACAGAATCTTTACCTCACTTGTTCCCCTGATGGAAAGAGTAAAGGAGGCCGGATTTCTGACCACCATTAAAAGGGCACCAGCCGAGGAATTCAAAAATCCTTTTGCCAATGGCCTTTATCGGTCGGGGAAATATGATCATGGCAAAGAAAAAGGGTTAAAGATAAGATCTTTTCATTCAAGGTTGGATGAAATCAGGGAAATCGCAGGCGAAATAAAGAGAATTGTCAACCAGGAAAAAATAGGTGATCTCAGCAGCATAAGGGTAATCCTCCCCGATCTCAACGAGTACGCCTCCCTTATTTATGAGATATTTTCAGAATACGGAATCCCCTTCAATATAGCAAGGGGCGTACCTCTGTCTTCATCTCCTCTATCAAGGATTTTTCAACTGCTCATCGATATCCCCCTCAATGATTATAGGAGAAAAGACATACACGAGTTTTTCACCTCTAGCCTCGTGGATCCAATCAAAGAGCGCCCGGACGAGCACGCACAGCTTCAATGGCTCCTGCTCTTGGAAAAGCAGGGGGCCTTCTTCGCCGAAGAACATAAGCAAGCCGTTGCCACTTTTTTTAAGTCACAATCTACTGATAAGGCAAAATGGCAGCTGGACGTAGCCACCCTTGATAAGACTGCCAGGCTGTGTGGTATTAAGGGTGGTGATGTGCTTGGTGAGTATTTGCCCCAGGCAAGAGATCATTTCTTTTTCCTGTATAAAAACTGCCGCAATGAAAAAGAGCGGCAAGATATCCTTTCTGATTACTACACCTTTATGCATCAGCTGTTTCATTTAGAGAAAAACGTTGAGCCGTTGAGGGATTTACTGAAAAAGACACGTCCAAAGGAGGTTGTCCAAGGCCTTTTTTATCTCCTTGATATATTCGGAGTGCAGAAGAATGTGTTGTCTCTCCTCAAAGATCAGAGAAGATCTGACCGGGAAGTAACCGAGAGAATCATTAGAAGAGATATGAGGGCTTTTAATTCGTTGAAGGATCTAACGGTGAGGACAGCCCGCGACCTGGAAAAGACAGAGTCATTCATAGCCTCTACCAAAAGTACCCCGCTGCTGGAGCGATTCAAAAGAGGATTCGATGCCCTTCTTAATCACACCAGGATCATAGAAGACCACCTGAAGGGATCCATAGATGTATCTGAATACCCTGATATTATGGGCTGCTCATTTGACTGTATCTTTGCCGGTGGTCTCAGCGCCGACGAGTTCCCCCTGAAAGAACCGGATGATTTTATCATACCTGAGAGCTCAACCGGGCCTCTCAGAAAGACAGATTTTACGGACCTGTCACGGCATCTTTTCAGCTATATCCTTTGCAACTACCACAAGAACCTTTACCTCTCTTACCCCAGGAGCATAAGAGACAGAGATGTTCAACCATCCCCGGTTCTGCTGGATATGCTCTCAATGATGCAACAGGGGGATTTCTATCATGGCATAGAGGAGTTGGAAAACGCCTTTCCGTGGGAGGAAAATCCTTGCTTTACTCACGAGCAGGAGTTCTTGGATTCAGTAGCAGTGGAGCAAAAGACCTCACTGCCTTCAGCTCAAGGTCCTTTCCCCTATGAACATATCATCTTAGGTGAAAATCTGTTCCTTAATGAATCGGTGATAAGAAGTGTACGGTCTATGGTAGCAAGGAACACTGTGGATGGTCTTTCCGAATACGATGGGTTAGTTCATGAGGCACAGAATTTCACGAAATACCTTAACCATCTCAAGGATATATTCTCCACTTCCAGGCTGGATATGATAGCAAATTGCCCTTTGCGGTATCTGTTAAGGGAGATCTTTTGCCTCGAAACCATAGAGGAGTTAGAAGAGGAGCTATCTCTAAAAGATATAGGCTCTCATGTTCATGCTATCTTGAAGATGATATTTGAGGAGTTGAGAAAGGGTGGTGAAAATGTGGCCTCAATAGGCCTATCCAAGGCCTTTGGTCTGGCAGGGCAAATCGGGGAGAATTATTTTTCCCGCCTGACCTACCTGGAGGGATTAGATTTTTTTGAAACCCAGAAGAGCGCTATTATGGAAGGCTTGGACACGCCATCTGTTTCTACAGAAAGTGGACTTCCCGAAAGAGAAGGCCTGCTTGCCCAAATCCTCCGCTTTGAGGAAACTAATCTCAGCCAAGAAAAGATAACAGCACTCGAATACCGGTTTGGAGATGAGGTGAATAATCCAGTCACGCTCGGCAAAACCAGGATACGGGGTTATATAGACAGGGTAGATGCCTTGCCCGCAAACGATAACATGTCCGTTATCTATGACTACAAAACCGGAAGGGCTCCTGCCCTGAGTGACATCAAGAAAGGACTTTCCTTCCAACTTCCCGGTTACTTGGTGGCTGTTACAGCGGAAAAGGACATAAATGGCGGAGTGGCAAGATATTACCTGGTAAACAGACGCCACCTTTCTGAAAGCAATCCACTTACTTCCCCTATCAGCTACCGGTATGCTCAAAAAGCCGGCATTGATCTCACTGGAGTAAAACTCATAGACGATTATGCCGATGGGCTCATGAGCCTCTTGAAAAAGGGCATCTTCCATCATTCCACCGAGGAAATGACCTGTTCTTACTGTGAATTCAGATACGCATGCTATAAGAACACGAGGCGGATGGCACAGCTTATTGACTCAGGGGCTTTTCCAGATTTGTATTCTGGAAGGAAAAACCTGGAAAGATGGAAAAAGGGTGAAGGTTTTAGAAAAAAATGGAAAGAGATCAAAAACAAGATGGATGACTCACGTGCACTCAAGAAAGAGGCAAAGAGGAGAGAAAATCTTGAGAGTGTGCTGGAGTTTAAGACGTGGATAACAGAGAGACGCTCTTCTCTCCCTTTTCATGAAGAATACATGGATCAAATAATCGAAGAAATAGAAGAATACCTTGAATTATTTTAACCTTTCTCTCTCCCCTTCTACATACAAGCATTCCAGCTTTTTCAAATGGATACATCACCTCGATTTAACCAAAATCTAATCCCAGCCTCATTTCCTCATAACAAACAAGTAGGAAAAGTATCCTGAATGAACGGTCAAATTTCTCCAAGAGAGGAGGTGAAGGTGAAATCAGGAGTTTCCGTGAAAAGTAAAGTCATGACCATATCTACTAAAAAAGAAATGAAAAGGAGGTTTAGGTAATGAAACGAATTCTGGTCTTATTTGTTGCAGCAACTTTCCTTGGCCCACTAAGCAATGGCCCTGTTTTAGCTGAGGATACTAAAGAGGCCGCGAAAAAGGAAGTCGAATCAAAGCCATTGGAGCTTCCCAAAGGATTGAAAGGGATTAGTGTTGGTGGGACTTATTTCCTTGAATATTACAACAAAGATTACGAGGACGACACCAAAAATGATGATTTTAGCTCATTTACGGTGCAGCGTGCTTACATCACGCTCAAGAAAAAGTTCACCCCCTGGTTCAGCTCACGGGTTACTGCTGATATTACTTATGACAGCAAACGCGGTGCGGTAGGAGCTGATGCAAAAGAGATAGGCTGGGAGTTCCGCTTAAAATATGCCTATGGTAAGTTTGATGTCAAAAAGTTGGGCAGAAGCGATGTTAGGTTGGAGAGTGAGTTCGGTTTGGTTCATTGCGTATCAGATGATTATGATACTGCCCTCTGGCCTTATCGTGCCCAAGGGAAACATTTTCTTGACAGACACTCGATCATGTCCTCTGCCGACTATGGTACTAATGTCCGCCTTACCTTTGGCGACATGGACAAAGAGTTCAAGAAAAAAGTTTCAAAGAAATATGCAGGGAAATGGGGCGGCATTTGGGCAGGTGTTTATAATGGCGCTGGATATGGCCACAAAGAGGAAAATGATGATAAAGCATTTGAAGTCCTTGCTTATATGCGCCCCTTTAACATGATAGATCTTCTCAAAGGCCTTCGTATCGGGTATCACGCTCTCAGAGGAGAAAGTGACACATTGCTGACAGGTGGAGGACCTAAAGAGTATCCAGAGTGGGAGATCGATCAGTTTTTGGCATCATATCAGCATGAATACTTCACTGTCATGGGCCAGTGGTATTCAGGTAAATCCGAGGATAGGAGTTCTGATAATAATGACCGTGATGGTTATAATATCGCAGCCTTTGTTAAGATGCCCTTCCATAAAAAGCTGAGAATCTTTGCGCGTTACGATGTATACGATAAAGACAATAACAGGGATAATTATGACGAAAACACCAAGATATATGGGGTTTCTTATGACCTCGACAAGGGTATCATGGCCTGGGCAGGCCTTGAAGACAAGGAATATGATTCTGGTTTGAATAAAAATGATTACAAGCTGACCCAGGTCGGTCTTGCCATCAAGCTTTAGCGGACCCTTGGGAGGCTAATTGACAAAAAATGGTTGTCAGAGTTTGATGCCCAATTAAGCCATCAGACTCTGGCAACTCTGAAGTGCTGCTTGATGTTAATGTAGTAACCAAAACTCTCTGTGACAGAATTCTTGCAGGTAGGTAGACCAAAGGGAAAGGACTTAAGCTGCAGGAAATAAAATACTGCGATCCATTGGCATTTTGGTGTTGTCAGTTTGATAAGAGGGCAATACCTATTGATCTCTTCCCTCGATATATTCATGCAAAAGTTCATCAGCCAAATTCTTACAGGATCGGTAATAAAACCTGCCCATAAAAAGCAGGACTATCAAAATTAGCAAACCAAGAAGGATTCTTATCATGCTCTTCTATCCCTTTGAGCTTTATTGTTCTAAGTTGCTACCAACTGGGGAAAGGCCAGGCTGAAATAATCCTCGCCGGCTAAATGAGGAGGAGATAGCGCCTCTTTCTCATCCCTAAAAAGGGTCAAGCCCACCTTTTGTTCCTTTATGGCATTCTTAATGGAAGAAGGATCTTTGGAGGTATAGATCTGAGTCTTCCAACTATATATATGTTTCTTCTCATGAAAGTCAGAATTGGCTAAGAAGGGAAGTTTACTCAAACCAACCATGCTGAATAGGTCATCCCGGTTGGCGATCTCCCAGGCATCGATGAGGTCAAGATATCTCTCCCGATTCTCCCACAGATATAGGGTGGTCTCCTCGATCTTCTTCCGGTCTTGAAGCTCGGAGATCTTATAGTAGGGGTGGCAGGCAATGGCCAGCCCTTCCTGATGATGAATTTCTTCGATTACCTCTTTTGCAGAAAGGTTGGCATCTATGGTTTCTTTAATATCAAGGCCAAGAATATGAAACCCAACCTTGTTGTTGGTGACCTCTATTCCTGGAAGGATCAAAAGGTCGTATTTTTCTCTGGCATAGGAGGAAACCTTCTTAATGGCCCCAAAGTAACTGTCAAAATTGTCTACATATGCTCCTTTTTTAATCATTTCCATACTGTGGCTGCACTGGGTGTCAAAGACATGGTCAGTAATGGCAATCACATCAAAGCCATTTACCCCGTATAGGTCTATTACCTCTTTGAGTTTCATCTCACCATCACTGAAGGTGGTATGAATATGGAAATCACATAAAAGCAGTCTCTTCAATTTTTTCTCTCCTTTGTTCTTAGTTTTTTCCTTCTTACTTATTTTCCCTTTCACCATTTTTATCTTACATTATCAGAGTTTTATTACCGCTTGATTACCATCCGGTTAAGATTTGGTTAAGATTTAAGATAATTCTCGAAAATGTGTAATCTCTACTCCCTCCTCATCCCTCAAAAGCGCCCTGGCATTCATAATAGCCTTTTTCTGTGATGTAATGAGAAAGCAGTCTCTTAGCCAGAAGGGCTTCATTCGTTCTTGCCTTGCCTGATATCTTTATTAGAAGGAGGTCACCGTCTTCAACAATATGATATTTCATGACTTATTAATCCTTTGTTGATTATCTTTCCTCAATTTAAGAACCACTATGATAATAAACTCTTATTAGCGTTTAATTACCAATGAGTTAAGATCTGGTTTAGTTTCCATAAATGGTGCCTAAGTCCCCGATCAAACCAAAGTTTGTTCCATAGGCAGGCATGTTAACAAGATCTTTACATGATCCTCATGCAATGCTAACATATTTATAATAAACAAAATTTTGGAAGTATGTCATTCTAGTGAGCATATTCTCATGGCAAAAGAAAAGATCCTCGTGGTAGACGATGAAGAAGATATCCTGGAGCTGCTCAAATTCAATCTTTCAAGAGAGGGTTATCAGGTCTCGTGCGCGGCATCGGGTGAGGAGGCCTTGAGTCAGGTCCGCTCGAAAACCCCCGATCTCATGGTGCTGGATCTGATGCTTCCAGGCATAGATGGTTTAGAGGTCGCCAAGAGCCTTAAGCAAGATCCCGAGACAAAGAATATTCCTATCGTTATGCTGACAGCCAAGGGCGAGGAAGCAGATATAGTAACAGGCCTGGAGCTTGGCGCTGACGATTATATCACCAAACCGTTCAGCCCGAGGATTTTGGTAGCGAGAGTGAGAGCAGTTTTACGGAGGAAGACAAAAGAGCCTCCGGACGAAACATCAGTCCTTCGTGTTCACGATCTTGAGATCCATCCCGGACGTCACGAGGTGCTTATCAATGGCAAGCCCATCTCATTGACCTTCACGGAATTCGGCATACTCAGTTATCTGGTTAGAAGGCCAGGATGGGTCTTTACTCGCTCCCAGATCGTTGATGCCGTTCGAGGCGACGACTATTTTGTCACCGATCGTTCAGTGGATGTTCAGATCGTTGGACTGCGGAAAAAATTAGGCCCGGCCGGCAAGTACATCGAAACAGTCCGGGGCATCGGGTATCGACTCAAGGAATAGCCTATGGCTAAAAAGAAACGCTTGCTCTGGCAACTCTTTCCATCTTTTCTTCTCATTACCCTTATATCCCTCCTGATAGTAACATGGTATGCATCAAGATCCCTGAAGCACTTCTTCCTTGAACAAACCGCCTCAGACCTTGAGGTGCGAGCCCATCTTTTGGAGAAACAAATCCTGGAGTATCTCAACCCTCTGGATGCAAAGAGCATTGATCTTTTGTGCAAGGGAACCGGGAAGCGTGCTTCGACTCGTATCACTATCATTCTCCCCTCCGGTGAGGTCATTGGTGATTCTGAGGAAAATCCCGCGAGCATGGATACCCACATAGACCGACCTGAGGTCATCCGGGCCCTGTCTAGTCGTTTAGGGACATCCATAAGATATAGCCGCACACTTGAAAAAGCTATGATGTATGTGGGAGTTCCCATTAAAAGTAATAGCCAAATCCTTGCGGTTGTTCGTACCTCCATCCCAGTGAGTGCCATAGATGTGGCCCTTAAGAACATCCAGAACAAGATCTTAATTGGGGGGCTGATTATAGCGGCATTCGCTGCGATCCTCAGCTTGCTGATCTCTCGCAGCATTACTCGTCCTATTGAACTAATAAAGAAATGGGCAGAGTCAATTGCCCGGGGTGAATTCCAGTCCAGACCACCACTCGATGGATCGGAAGAAATAAGCGGTCTTTCTCAGGCAATGAACCAGATGGCCATTCAGCTTCGTGACCGCATTGATACCATCATGCGCCAGCGAAACGAAATTGAAGCCATGTTCTCAAGCATGATTGAGGGGGTCATTGCCGTAGACACGGAAGAGCACATCATCAGCATGAACCAGGCTGCCGCAAAGATGTTTGCCTGCAATCCGTCTGAGGTGCAAGGTCGAAGTATGCAAGAGGTGATAAGAAATACCATCATGCACCAGTTTGTGAAAGACGCCTTATCCAGCCAAGAGCCGGTTGAAAAGGATATAAATCTCTACTCGGATAGCGAAAGGATTCTTAACACGCACGGTACAGTTCTCCGTGATGCAAATATGAGCCGTATCGGTGCACTTATTGTTTTCAACGATGTGACTCGCCTCAGAAGACTTGAAAATATCCGTCGCGACTTTGTGGCCAACGTCTCCCATGAGATAAGGACCCCAATCACAGCCATCAAGGGATTCGTTGAGACGCTCCACTATGGCGAAGTAAAGAAGCCTGAGGAGACCAAGAGGTTTCTTAACATTATTGAAAAACATGTAGATCGCCTCGAGGCTATCATTGAAGATCTTCTCACCCTGTCTAAAATTGAGCAGGACACTGAGAGAGAAGAAACGGTTCTTACTGAAGGGAGGGTTAAGGATGTGCTTCAAACTGCGATTCAGCTCTGCGTCGCCAAAGCAACTGCCAAGAATATAAAAATTAAGCTTTCTTGCAAACAAGCAATAACGGCGAAGATCAATCCTGCACTCCTTGAACAGGCCATCGTAAACCTCCTCGATAACGCCATCAAGTATAGTCACGTGGACAGTGTGGTCCGACTCAGGGCGAGCCAAACAGAGAATGAGATTGTAATCAGCGTCCATGACCAGGGCTGTGGCATAGAGAAAGAACATCTTCCCCGAATCTTTGAGCGGTTTTATCGTGTTGACAAGGCAAGAAGCCGACAACTGGGCGGAACCGGTCTTGGCCTTGCCATCGTCAAACACATCACCCAGGCCCATGGGGGCCGAGTCTCGGTTGAGAGTACTCCCGGAAAGGGGAGCACCTTTGAAATCCACCTGCCCAGGGCATAGGAGGACTGTGATAACCACAATACGATCAGGCTTATGGATCCAGCCAGGGCTTTCCTTGAGCACAGGGGAGTGCCGACCTCAGTACCCTGGCCCAATGTAGAAGAGCAATGTAGCGGCAAAAACGCCAGCATTTTTTAAAACAGGTTCTCGCTTGACACTCAAGCCACCTTTCTCTATACTCCCTTGCCCATAAAGTACCTTTCTATTCTCTGTCTTGGGCTAACACTGGAATCAGTAGACTCAAATTACGGGGCAAGATTTTTCTATGATCTTTTTCAATGGAGGTGATAATGGGAGAAAAAAAGGCCTTTCAGACAGATAAGGCAGCTGTCACCGGGGGACCCTATTCCCAGGCTATCATCCATAATAGCCTTATCTATGTGTCAGGTCAGGGACCGATCAACCCCCAAACAAACCAGATTGTATTGGGAACAATTGAAGAAGAAGCGGAAATGACGCTGGAGAATGTTCGTACTGTTCTGGAGGAAGCCGGCTCGTCTCTGGATAAGGTGTTGCAGGTGACCGCATATTTACTCAACATCAAGGAGTATAATCGGTTCAATGAGGTCTACAAAAGATATTTCAAGATAGATCCTCCGGCAAGGACGTGCGTTCAGGCAGGTAAGCTTCCTTTTGGAATTCGCGTGGAAATCGATGCTATTGCCTATATTTAATACCTCATTGTAGCTCTCTTTTTCCGGAATAGAGATCTTCAATGTCCGATCCCTCTGACATGGCCATTCCCCTAGATTGCTCATATTCCCAAGTTCCCAATTCCGTGATAACCTGTGACATAGGTGTTCTAATAATATCCTAACAGAAGGGTACTGGCATCGAGGGGATACATGATCTGTTTTTTTATCTGGATTAGCGCTGCAACGAGACCCTGGTTGAGAAGTCATTCTGAGTGATCTCGCTCAGGGGGGAGAGCGAAGAATCTACGATTTGGGGACAGATACTAGAACTAAAATCTAGATTCTTCGTCGTTTCGCTCCTCAGAATGACAAAGTGTCTTTGTAGGGTTAGGTACACCATGAATTACTAAACCCGGAGCAGCCTGACTCTCTCTGTACCTGCTCCTTCATTGCCTGACTCAGACAATAATCAACAACCACTGAAAG
>JADFWK010000072.1 GCA_015223015.1 Pseudomonadota bacterium | reverse complement strand
CCACTTTACGGTCCATTCGCTGGGGTCTGGATTGGTTACATCCAGGGACCAGTAACTTCTCCCACCCCTCCGCTCGCCAAAGACCAGGGTCTTGTCATAGTAACCGCCGGTTTTGGTCTTGGCCCGCAAGAGGTTGCACGAGCCATCAACCATGTAGGTGTGGGTATCCGGGCTGGCAAATCCTTTCAGTCTGGTAAGAAGGTCTGAAGGCACAAAGGCATATATTTCGCTTCCTGCCGCATAGGTTCTGCCATTAATGTCGGAGGCGTTTCTATCGGTAAAAACATGGAGCATACCGTCATTGGCACCAACAGCAATAAAACGGTACTCTAGGTGTCCATCTGTATCGAAATAGTCGATGACCCTCGGTTCAGAATGGATTATGTCACCCAAAATCCACTCTCTTTTTGCCACCGGATCCCCATTGGGCAAGGCGTCAAAGGTATACCCATACATGAAGTTGGTAATCTTGTGCGCAGTTATGTTATCTGAAACATCCAGGTCACTTTTTGAGACATTTGTTTTGATGAAGTCCTTTATGGTTTCATGTTTTTCATCATAGTAGCGGATCGTTCTGAAGCTGTAATAGGGCCCGGCAGATGGGACACTCACCGGATCTGGGCCCGGCATGGATTCCTTCAACAAGGCGCCCACACCCCCCTTGTGTACCTTACCTCCATCAGGAGCGGTTGACCAGTATGAGGTACTGCCGGCTTTGAGTGTGCCGTCACATCTGGCAGCAATTTCAGCGTTTTTGTCAACCACCGTCCACTCAGGTTCTATCCTTTCGCAGTCTGTCCTGGATACGTAATCCAGACCGTATTTCTTGAGGTTTCCCTGCCAGTAATCGGTTTCCATGGGCTTGAAATAGGCAAGGTAAACCTTGTTGCCGCTTTGGGTCCTGTTTGCCTCATCTACTGAAACCACGGGGGCTACGTGGGATACACCCCTGCCAAGGATGTCTGCAAAGGATTGGTTCAGTTGTTGCTCAAGCTTTAAGGGGTTGACTACATAGAAATAGGTGTCTGGGACGCCATCACTATTTTCGTCCCATTCGGTTTCCAGGTCAGGCTTATCATTATTATTGAGGTCATTAAATCCTCCCCATTTGGCGGCATACCAGAGGGGGCCTTTTAGCAGCGTCGCTGCAGTGGCAGAGCCAACGGTAAAGGTCCTTGAATGGGTCAATGGTAAGGGTTCACCATCATTCCAGTTCACATCTGTACCGGAAGGCGTAATAGGCGAAGTGGGCGTATCGAGGAAATAATCAACATCGTGCCCCTCTGCCGTGTCCAGGTCCCTTACCTCAAGGTAGGTACCATCGGCAGTTGTGCCTGAGATAATGTAACCCAGGTGCTGGACGATACACCCAGAGGCATAGATAGAGTCTAGGGTGATTTTGACCCCCGTGCCGCTAGCAGGGTCACCGGCAGGATTCCCGCTGCTGTCAACGACCTGATATTCATACTCAACAATGGCATCCATATCGTGGTCGGCGGCCTGCTCTACATCCTCGTAGTTTATCCTAAACTTTCCATAGGTTGATGTAATCTCTTCTACATAGAAATCAACGATGGTGTTAGTAGGCTGAAAACTTCCTTGGCCTGGAAGGATATCGCCAGCTAGACACGCTGAGTCCTCAGACACGGATTTGGCAAAGGGGACCATGGTTATGGTACTGTCTCCCACGGGAATAGTAATTCTTGGAAGCGGCGAGGCCAATGCCACGATGTAGCAGAGAATATTTTGCTCAGTGTCGGCGGAATGCATATCTTGTGTGCGGCCAAAATAGGCAACACTGGCTGAGTAATAGCTGCCCTGCTTGGTTGGTTCCTCAGGGCAGAGCCCCCTGATATCACCAAAACTGGTTACATCTTTGGGAAAACATGACCCATCATAAATGCTTCCCTGTTGTCCGATGTAGTGCGATCCGGCATCCCCCTCGTCCGTGCATATTGTATCTGCTAGGTCGTCCACATCTAATCCGCTCAAATCGCCGGTGAAAGACCCAAAATTGTTGTTGCTCCCAGGCAACTGGTCTGAGTCATAGGTGGGATTGATATCAGTTAAGACGAGCATAAAGGCTTTGGCGCAGTAATCGTTGGTGGTATATGGGTCATCCCAGCCCGGCTTTGGTAGCCCCAAGTTCTCATCGACACTGGGGCCTGAGCCATAGTCAAAGGCGCTGGTAGGCGCCTTTTTGCCAGCAAAATACCTCAATCCTTCATACATCATCTCAGCCGTTGGATTACCCCAATCCGGGAACTCCCCTTCGGTCATGGCACGGTCGGCTAACCAGGCATCTGGCCACCCGGGTTGGTAAGAATAATCGCCGTAGCGAAATTCAGAGATCTTGAATCTATTAATGGTATCGATAATACTACCGCCTGCGGGGGTAACAAACTGACCGGTATGTGGATTAATCTCATCGGTAAGTGGGCCTATTCTTTTTCGTAAAACACCACCAGAGGTATTCTTGGCATACGAACCGGTAAGGAGACCAAAATACATGCGTCCTGACTCGCCATACTGTTGAAGGATACCAACAGGCTTGTAAACCCCCGAAGGGTACTGCTTGCAACTGGTCTCAGGCATGGAGGAATCAGCCACCAGAACCCTGACCACGTAGTCCTCAGGAGAGACAGAAGGGCCTGTTTTTCCGTGAACCACTTTGTCCCCTGCAACTGGTCTTTCAATGGACACCCATTCCCAGATGCGATGGGTCTCATTGGTCAGAACCCGCAAAAGGGGAGGATCATTTTCAGAAACGAGGGTGGTTGAGGCAAAGAGATGTCTCGTGCCAGAGTTGGGAAGCGCCAATGGTGTATAGTCGGTGATGTCATATCCATCGGTAGCAGGATCTGTATATTCCTTGCCCCAACTATGAGCATCCTGGGGGATGTAGGCCCTTTCCAGCACTGTTTCCGTAGTTGTGTCGGTTGATCTATGGCCCCCGTACAGCACCTTTCTCAAGCAATCGATTCGCGACATGGTAAGGTAATTGAGGAAATCACCACTCCATGCACCTGAGCACTTTTTATCGGTTGCAATTGAAGATGGTTCAAACCGATTCTCGAAAGAGTCATAGGTATAGCACTTGTGGCAGTCGAAATATCCATAGTAGTCGATATCCGGATTATATCCTACATCCAATTCCCCGTCCCCATTCAGGTCCGATGCATCGTTATAGGCCTCGTAATACAGCTTGTGATTCCTGGCCATTACAAGCATTACCAGAGGAGGAACATCGGCAGTATAAATCTGATCGTCACCTGCAGCGGCCAAGGCTCCTGAAGCGCCACTCATCAGGCAGGGCATAGCGAAAAAGCAGAACGATATCAGTATGGAAGCAGTTTTCCTGATCATGACATCCATCCGCGAACATCCAGATTTAGGGATTTAGGGATTTAGGAATTTAGGGATTCTCAAAACGTTTATCCCTTCATCGACACTTTGTCATTCTGAGGAGTGAAGCGACGAAGAATCTAGATTTTAGTTCTAGTATCTGCCCGCAAACCGTAGATTCTTCGCTCTCCCACCTGGGCGGGATCACTCAGAATGACTTTTCAACCAAAGTGCCGTTGTAGGATCATAATTCGCAATCCCTCAATCCCTAAATCCCTAAATTTCATTTAGTGAGCCTTTGGCCCTATCTTATAATACCTGGTGTCTATGGTAATATTTTGAGCCGTAGCCTCTATGGAATAATCATAGCGGCTGAAATGGATTGCTGAGTATCCAGCTGGGGGGCGAAAAAGGCCTTTGTACCCTACTATGAAGTCATAGGGGATTCCATTTACCTCATGAGCAGGACCAGGAAGAGAGCTGCTGTTCTGGGTAGCAAGCACTGCGGAGGTATTGATATCCACTACCGGATAATTTCCCCTTCCTACCTCTGCTGCTTCTCTATGTATACCACCTTCGCATATGTAGAAGCTCTGCTTATAGGGGATTTCATTCCTGGCAATCTGTATGTCTGTAGTGGCTGTCCTGGTGGCTGCGACCCCCAGGAGGGTAAGCACAACCAGAATCATGAGGGCAATAGCGGTAATACTCCCTCGCTCGGGGTTGTTCTCAAAAGGCATCCTATGCATTGGGCTTCTCAAACAAATTGTCAACATTTTCATAATTCCCCAGTCACCGCCCGCCTCGCGGGCTCGCATGGCGGGCTGGCCCGCCAGACTTATGGCGGGCAAGCCTCAATCCCCCAATCCCTAAATTCCTCAATTCCTGAATTTCTTTGTTAATTACAATGCCTTAATACACGACAACGATACGTGGTGGCGATCACGACCCCAACGAACCGTTACGATAATGGTCTTGGTATTTGAGATCGGGGTATCATCTTGCACCACCCAGATGCGATGATAGATGCCACCGGCCTGACCAGCTTCATTTATATTCGCCTGTTCATGGTTTCCATTGCCCAGGTCAGCATGGGTGTATTCTTTTTGAAGGAGATCCTCCATCTTCTTTTCGGCAAGGGCAAGGGCAGCAGTCGTATTACTACTCATGTAGTTTCCCCGTATTGCTGAAACCTGCATCTTGGCTACGGCCAAGAGCCCTATGGTGAGGATCATAATAGCAATGATGATTTCCAGCAACGTAAACCCGTGTTGATTTGCCTTCGCCAGAATACCCTGCAGCTTGCTGCAGGGATGAATGGCGGGGCGAACGCGCCGAAGCTTGAACAGCGAAGGCGGGTT
>JADFWK010000071.1 GCA_015223015.1 Pseudomonadota bacterium | reverse complement strand
TTTAATAAACCCCGGGATCGCGGTATATCCCAAAGACATCCCGGAACACATCACAGATCTCCTGCTCAGTAGCATATTCTTTAACGGCTTCCAAGATTGGATACATGAGATTATCATCCCCTTGAGCCGCTTCACCTAATCTCTCAAGGGCCTCTTTTGTCTTTCTACTATCTCTGCTATTTTTGATCTGGTTTGTCCATTGTATCTGTTTCTCTTCCAATTCTGCCTCTATCTGAAGCGTCTCAACAGGAAGCTCTTCTTCTGTAACATATTTATTTACCCCGACAACTGTCTTTTCTCTGCTGTCTATCTGTTTCTGGTAGTTATAGGCAGCATCTGCAATCTCCATCTGGGGGTAATTCTTCTCTATTGCCGCTACCATTCCTCCCATCTCATCGATCTTCCTGATATATTCAAAGGCCTCTTCCTCCATATCTTTTGTAAGACGCTCAACATAAAAGGATCCACCCAGAGGATCGATGGTATGTGCTACCCCTGACTCTTCTGCAATGATCTGCTGTGTGCGAAGAGCGATCGTAGCCGCCTCTTCAGTGGGTAAGGCAAGAACCTCGTCCAAGGAATTGGTGTGCAGGGATTGGGTTCCTCCGAGTACAGCGGCTAGGGCCTCAAGGGCCGTTCTGATAACATTATTGTAAGGCTGTTGGGCAGTGAGGGAACAACCTGCGGTTTGGGTATGAAACCTGAGCCACATAGAGCGCTCATCTTTTGCCTGAAACCGTTCCTTCATTATTCTCGCCCACATCCTCTTGGCAGCCCTGAATTTTGCAATCTCTTCAAAAAGGTCGAGATGGGAATCAAAGAAAAAGGAGAGCCTTGGAGCAAAGGAGTCAACATCAAGGCCCTTTTCCAGGGCAGCTTCAACATAGGCTATGCCGTCGGCTAGGGTAAAGGCAAGCTCTTGAACAGCAGTAGACCCGGCTTCCCTAATGTGATAGCCACTAATGCTGATGGGATTCCATCGAGGAACCTCTTTCGTACCAAATTCGACAGTATCGGCTATGATTCTCATTGATGGCTTGGGGGGGCACATGAAGGTCTTCTGTGCGATGAATTCCTTGAGCATATCATTCTGGATAGTTCCTCCTATAACCCTTCTGCTGATGCCTCTTTTCTCTGCCATTGCAATATACATAGCCCAGAGCACAGCCGCTGGCGGATTGATCGTCATGGAGGTGGTAATCCTTTCAATGGGAAGGCCCTCAAACAGTATCTCCATGTCCTTCAGGGTGTCGATGGCAACTCCACACCTTCCACATTCTCCCCTCGATTTTGGGGAGTCAGTATCATATCCCATAAGGGTGGGCATATCAAACGCCACTGACAGACCTGATTGGCCCTCATTTACTAAAAGGTGAAATCGCTTATTGGTGTCTCTGGCAGACCCTAAACCTGCAAACATCCTCATTGTCCAGAGCCTTCCCCGGTACATAGAGGGCTGAACTCCCCGTGTATATGGATATTGCCCCGGAAAGCCAATATCTTGTGCGTAGTCCAGATCTTTTGTATCCAATGGCGTATACAGGTTTTTGACAGGACGGTCTGAAACGGTAGAAAACCTTTCTAGTCTTTCTGGGGCTTTTGAGACAGATTCTTGAAACAGCTCCTGCCATTTCTTATTGTCTGCCTCTATCCTTTGTAACGTTTCTTTTGTAAACATCAGAGCCCTCTGTTATAGTTTACCCAATAATGCACTGGCTATGGTGTTTTTCTGTATCTCTCTTGTCCCCTCATAGATTTCCATTAACTTTGCATCTCTATAGAACCGCTCTACCTCATATTCAAGCATATAGCCGTATCCTCCAAAGAGCTGAATAGCCTCATCGGAAACCTCTACTGCTACCCGGCCAGCGTACATCTTAGCAATAGAGGTCAGCTTGGGGTCAATGTTCCCCTGATCAAAATTCCAGGCTGATTTGTAGACAATGAGCCGTGCTGTCTCTATCTGGGTTACCATATCAGCCAATTTGTGCTGTGTTACTTGAAAATGAGCCAATTTTTTTCCAAACTGGCTTCGCTCCTTGGTATAAGCAAGTGCACGGTCAAAGGCTCCCTGGGCAATCCCAAGGGCCTGGGCGGCAATCTCTACCCTGCTCTCGTCAAAAAACTCAAGAACCTGGTAAAAACCCTTATCTTCTTCCCCTACCAGATTTGAGGAGGGAACCCTCACATTGTTGAACGATAGCTCCGCAGTTGAGGTCATCTTTACTCCCATCTTTTCACCGACATCAGCAGTGGTATATCCAGGTGTCCCTGTCTCCACAATAATGGTTGACTGACCACGGTAGGTCGGCTTTGCCTCTTGGTCTGTTTGGCACAGAAGGATAACAAAATTTCCAATGGTCCCATTGGTGATAAAGGTCTTTACCCCATTTATCACATATTCATCCCCTTCTTTTACCGCAGTTGTATCCATAAGGGTAATGTCGCTTCCGTGGTCTGGCTCAGTAAATCCTCCACTTGAAAGTGTCTCGCCTTTGGTAACGGGAATCAAGTATTTTTGCTTCTGTTGGTCACTGCCACATCTCAAAATAATCTCAGATGAAAAGTCAGCCAGGCTCAGGGCGATGCCAATACTCGAATCCTGTCTGCAGAATTCTTCAACTACGAGTGCATTTTCAGTGATGCCGTACTCCTGCCCACCATATTCTTCTGGATAGTGAATACCAATGAAACCAAGCTCAGAGGCCTTTTTCAGTAGCTCTGAAGGGAAGGTATGAGCCCGTTCATGTTCGAGGGCTATCTCTTTATCAAACTCTCCTTGGGCAAATTCCCTGGCTGCCTTCTGGATTGCCTCTTGCTCTTTGTTTAATTTGAAATCCATCGTGTCCCCTTCTCTAGGTTAGTTCCCCCTTGAAATCGGGCTTTCTTTTTTCCAGGAAAGCTCCCATTCCCTCGTTGCTATCTTCGCTCGCCATGCACATAGCAAACCCATCGGACTCCATATAGCAGCCAGTCCTTAGATCCTGATCGTGCCCCCTGTCGATGGTATCTTTAACAGCGCGAAGAGAAACCTTCCCCTTTGAAGCCAACAACTTTGCCACTTTCGTTGTCTCTTCCCATAGGGCTTCTTTTGGGAATACCTTGTTTACAATCCCCATATCTTTGGCCTCCTGCGCACTGATCATTACACCAGTCATACAAAGCTCCTTGGCCATTGATTTACCTATTAACCGAGACAGCCTCTGAGTGCCGCCGAAACCCGGCATAATCCCAAGGTTTATTTCAGGTTGACCGAATTGAGCAGAATCGGCAGCATATGCAAAATCACATGCCATTGCTGTCTCCAGTCCTCCGCCAAGGGCAAAGCCATTGACACAGGCGATTACTGGAATTGGCAATGCTTCCAGCTGAAAGAGGAGTTCATGGCCTTGCTGTGAGAAGACCCTTCCCTCTAAAGGGGTGAAATCCTTCATGGTAGCTATATCTGCGCCTGCAACAAAGGCCCTATCTCCCTCTCCTGTGAGGATAAGAACCCTGATCGATTTATCTGCAGCTATTTTTTCCAGAGCATCTTTCATCTCTGCTATTACTGTCTCATTAATCGCATTGAGGGCTTTTGGCCTATTGAACCGAATTATGCCAATATTCTCCTTTACCTCGTAGATGATAGTTTCATACGACATAGTTAGCTCCCTTTCAAATTTTGGATTTTCTATTGAAGATTTTCGATTAATAATCTTGACGAACTCGTAAAGTATTTTGCGAAAGAGATTGAGCATTTTTGGGAAAAAGCGCTTAAGATGTTCAGCGTTAGGAAATGCTAACTGTTTGAGAGGCTTATACTGAGTTTTAGTCCCGCTCAAGCGGGAAACATCTTAAGTGCGCCCAAAATGCTCACGGATAGAACAAAATCGACTTTTTACGAATTCATCAATCTTCAATCGTCAATTCATTAAACCCTCTCCAGGGCCATCGCCATCCCCTGGCCTCCCCCGATACATAAGGTAGCCAGACCCAACTCCACATCGTTTCTCACCATCTCATTCATGAGGGTTATTACAATCCTGGCGCCAGTGCAGCCAATTGGATGGCCGATCGATATTCCACTTCCCAAAAGATTGGTTTTGTCCAAATCGAATTCTAATTCCCTTATGCAGGCAATGGATTGAGAGGCAAAGGCCTCATTCAGTTCCACTTCACCAAAATCGCCTATTGTCAATCCAGTGCTTTTAAGAACCTTTCTAACAGCAGGGATCGGTCCCAGTCCCATATAGGCGGGATCTATGGCCCCTGATGCATACGCCTTGATCTTAACTACTGGCTTGAGCCCCAAATCTTTCGCCTTTTCAGCAGACGTTAAAAGCACGGCAGCAGCAGCATCGTTAATACCAGAGGCATTCCCTGCTGTGACAGTGCCATCTTTCTTGAAGGCCGGTCGTAGCTTTGCCATCTTTTCTACACTGGTATCCATGGGCCTTTCATCAGTGTCAAAAACAAGAGGTTCGCCCTTTCTCTGAGGAATAGTAACCGGGACAATCTCTTCTTTAAAGGTTCCCTCAGCTATTGCCTTTCTTGCCCGTGCATGACTGAGGGCTCCCAGTTCATCCTGTTCCTCTCGGGAAATCTGGTATTTTTCGGCAATATTCTCAGCAGTTAGCCCCATATGATAGCCATAAAAGATCTCCCAGAGTCCATCATGGATCATCAAATCCACCAAATCAGTGTTGTTCATCCTTGCTCCCCATCGTGCTCCAGGAGATCCATAGGGTGCCAGACTCATGTTTTCCATACCGCCTGCAAGAATGGCGTCGGCCTGTCCCGCTGCAATAGAAACAGAAGCAAGGGCTAAGGCCTTCATGCCTGAGGCACAGACCTTATTTATGGTGAAGGCGTTAGTCTCTTTAGGAATGCCGGCATGTATTGTTGATTGTCTGGCCACGTTTTGTCCTTGACCTGCCCCTATCACATTACCCATAATCACCTCTCCAATCTCGATTGGTTGAAGAGAATCGGGGTAGTCATGAGCCTTCTGTTCCAATTCGATCATACCTGCACCTTTGAGTGCATCAGGCTCAAAACCCTTGAGGTCATCAGACGCTAAAGGTCGCAACCCGAGTCTTTTCAATGTCTCCTTCAAGACCAATGAACCCAAAGCAACTACTGGTATAGCCTTTAACGATCCCCCAAAAGAACCTACCGGTGTTCTACTGCCCCCCACAATTACTACGTCTCTCATGTACATATCTCCTTACTTGAAGTTTATTAATAGGTAATTACAAAAAGTTTGGACCTTCTGTGTGGTCATAAAAGGTATATTTTTTCTTCTAATTTAAGTCAAGCCAAAACCACCCAACCGAAGTGGTAAAACAAATATACTCTTCGCAGTATGCTCGCCGAAGAATCCTTACCATGATGAGCAAAGGCTACAAATTTTTTTGCTTTTTCTTATTATTTTTATTGACAATCCCAAATCACTAGATTATAGGATAGTTACATTATAGCTATAATATAATCACATTTCTGAATGAGTGTTTTTCTATTCTCTTTCATGGCATTACATGTGGGTGAAGAAGGGTTTGGGCTTCGCGAGAATTATGTGACGTTCCTTTTTTCAAATATAAATGGATGAGTAACTGATGCATAACGAGAAGGAAAAGGCTGTTCCCAGTGAAGAGGCCTCAAGAAAGGTTAAATTTGAGATATATGGTGAGGAGATGCTCGAAAAAGAGGTCAAAATGAGCGGTAACAGTGGCCGAGTATATCTTCCGCCCGATTGGGTGGGGAGACATGTAAAGATAATCAGGACAGATTAGGCACTGAATTAGTACAGGGTATACGAAATTGGAAAACCTCCTCATAAGAAAGTTAAAAGTAAGTGATGGCGATCACATTTCCAAAATCCAGGAAGCAATTATAAAGGGACCTG
>JADFWK010000070.1 GCA_015223015.1 Pseudomonadota bacterium | reverse complement strand
CCGCATTCCCTTCGACAGGCTCAGGGCTGCGGCTTCCCCCACTGATAAGTCGTGAAAAGGACAGCGGCCTCCCACCAGTCACAACAGAAAAGACCTCATGCCCCTCCCGATATTGCAAACTATTTGATGCTTTCAGTGGTAACATAACAAAATAACTGGCGAGAGACAATTTCTATCTCACGGTGTGATTGACCTGGACACAATATCCCATAAATTCCTTTAACCGCCCGATTGTCGGCTGACCGAGGCTCGGAGCCAGTATTAGGTGAGATAGGCTTTTCTGAGACTTGCTTGGCTAGCAAAAGAAATACCCTGGATAGAGATAGGTTGTTTATCATGAGGCAAAAAAGATGTCAGCAGAAAGTCCTGATTCTCTCCTTTTGGCAGTATGGGGAAATCTTCCAAGAGGAAATCCATTTGAAAAGGCACACGTCATATTTCACATCATTCCACCTTGTTTATACTATAGCTAGGAAACCTGGGCAGGTTGCCGACACAGAAATCAAGAAGAGGAAGCACGGTATTCCCGGTTTTCTTGCATTTTGGATTTGAGGTGCGTGCGAGTAGTGGAATTATGGGATGAAAAAAGCCGATTAGGATTAATCGGCTAAGAGGATCATGGGGTTTGGCCTGGGGAGGAGTGGACTGAGTGGGGCTAGAACAGTTCGTCTATCAATTCATTAACAAGCTTATCAGCCACAGTCTTATGATCGATGGTGTATTTTCCTGATTCAATCCTCTCCTTTAGATCAGCTACCTTATCTTCCCGGACATCGGATTCAGATAAGATGATTTCTCTAATCTTTTGGACCTCCTTGGAGGCCTGGGAAAGATTAACAATAGTATCTTGATCTGACCTTTCGCTTCCCTCAACCTTTTGCTCTTCAGAAAGTGGTTTTTCTCCGATCTTTTCCGTGGCATTTGGAGTAGATTTCGGGAGGTACTTGCTGATCTCATAGTTGAGAATCTTGTCATCAATTTTCATATACCAACTCCTCAAACTCTTACATCATGTTTTTATCTACTATGTCTCTGGTGATTTCTTCTAACTTATACCGCAAAAATTGAGAATCTTCAATAGAAAGTGCGTTCATTGTTTCACCATTTCCATCAATTACCTTAAATATTAAGTCAGTGGGAGTATTTTTGGATATGGCCAAAGGGGCCCCATACTCATCTTCAAGTTGCTTAAATACGTCTTTTTCAACATTCTCATGGGGTCCGTATCGTGTGATTTTGTCTACAATATCGGAGGCTATCTTATCAATAATGGCCTTCCTCTTGGCCTCAGAAGAGATATCAATCTTATCCGGTGAGCGAGTATCGCCACCGCTTTCTTTACTTGAGAGCCTGTTCTGGCGAAGTTGATCTCCGTAGACCCTCAGGACATTATTAACTTGATAGGTCGAGATTACCATGAATTTACCTCAATGACTTTATCGGAAGGCCCGTCTGAAAACTTTAGGAAAAAAATATACCTCTGTGCCTGCCTTTGTCGGGCTACAAAAAAGTCCGGCGACCATCCTGTATTCGGCATCTACCCAAAACAACTTAAGGAAAATTATTCCAACCTGATTGATTTTTTTCGTGGAAATTTTTTCCCTGCCGCCCTTTCTCATGCCCATATCCTATTGAAATTAAATAGAAAAATGACATCAAGCATTCTGGCATACCAATTGCTCAAGTTAAAGTTAACTTTAAGGTTTGAGGAAAATCTGACCATCAGGGGGCTTTCCCATCTCGGGGTCTTGCACCTTTACATGGGTAAGAAAAGAATAGGATAAACACTGTCTAAAATCCGTTGATTTAAGCTTGATTTTGTACCGTGATACAGTTTATTATTTATATATAAGCGTACTTTTACCGGTAGTTTCTCTGCCGAAGTCTATTATAGATGATTTACATCGGTTGACTCGGATTAGAGGAATGGCTTCATGCCAAACCTTGCTTCGAGAACTTCTTTCGGAAAAGCTTTTCGAGGAGAAGTGACGAATGAAGCCTTTTAATCAAAACTAAAGCTAATTTGCTCTGTAGGGGCGTGTTATGAAATCAGATTTCTTAGATAATGTAGAATCAATCTGCCATCGTTACCATATTGACATCCTTTATGTATTTGGGAGCAGGGCAAAAGAATTAGCTAATTATGCGAGCGGGAAAGGGAAAATAGCAAGCGAGAAAAATGTTGATGTGGATTTGGGCGTGCTTCCGGCCCAAAAGTACCATTTAAATGTCAAAGATAGAGTCAGATTGACAGTTGACTTAGAAGATTTGCTAGGGGTTTGTAGGGTTGATCTAGTGATCCTTTCGGAAGCATCGCCATTTCTTGCTCTGGATGTAATAAGGGGTGAAGAGCTATATTCGGCAGATTCTAACCGGAGCGCAGAATACGAGCTATACATATTGAGCAAGGTGGGTGATTTGGCCTACTTTGAGCGGTTGAGGAGAAAACAAATTCTTACCGGAGCAAGCTCATGACACCTTCAGGGCTTAGAGAAAAGATTATTGTGGAGAGGGCAGCCTGGATCAGGAAAATGATAGGAGGGATTCAAGCGTTACCTCTTGATTCTATGGAATCTTTTTTGTCTGACCCAAGAAATGCAGCTTCTGCAGAATCTTACCTGCGGAGGGCACTGGAAGCCTTAATGGATTTGGGCAGACATATCTTGGCTAAAGGGTTCGGCAAGGCTGTCACTGAATACAAAGAAATTCCCGGAGAACTTCATAGAGAAGGTGTATTGCATTCAACAGATGCAAGGCTCATGCGCGAATTAGCGGGATATCGAAATCGAATGGTGCACTTTTATGATGAAGTTACAACTGTGGAAATATATCATATATGCCATGACCAACTCAGTGATGTAGAAAGAATTCTGGCTGTTATCTTGAAATGGATCAATTCAAATCCCAAGTTGCTGGATCGCTCACTATAAGGCCATTTCTGGTATACCCCAGTAACACCAGCGATATGTTTATTGGAGCTTGATCTCAGCAATCCGGATCAAGCCTCTGCCCCCCTGTTCACCCTGCTGCCTCGTAAGGCCTCTGGGTCGTAGAGCCTACACCTTGGTGAGATGAACGAGCATGTCATTTAACCTCTCCGCTAGCCTTTCCAATCTTCGCGACACAAACCGGCAAATTCTTCAACTTTACTCGCCTTAGAATTGACATTTTTTCCTAATCGCTATTTTCTTCCAAATGTATCTACTTGAGATAGTTAAGAAAGTTAGTTTGGAACAAGCTGGCATGCTTGTTGCTGTACTTAAAGCCAAAGTTAAAGTTAGAGCAAACCTTTCCGATAGAATTATTGAGCTTTCCAATCTCACCGTATCAGTGGTTGGCTGCGTTGCAATTGTCGGCTGCTTGAAACATTGGGATGAGAAGAAAAATAGAAAATTCAATGTGTTATTGAATGAGATACCATTTAACTTAAGGGGACGGAGCCTGCCCAAAAGAGGGCAATGGGATCGGCCATTTACCTTGAGGATAGAGGTATAGAGCAAAGCGCATGACGCAAAGCGTTTTTTTCCTGCTCCTTCGCTATGCCCTCAAACCAGATACTCCTTTAACATAATCGCAAATAATACCTATGGATCCGCAGGAACAGCTTTGCACCATCCAGCACCTCAGCCTGAAGCTTGAAATCCCTAAATCCACCTTGCGTTTTTGGGAGAGAGAGTTCGAAGGCATTCTCGTTCCCCTGAGAACCAAGGGAGGGCAGAGGCGCTACACCCGTAAGCACATCTCCATGATTGAAGAGATAAAGAAGCTAAGAGGAGTGGGGGTGAGCCTGGCCCAGATTCACGCCCATCTGATGAAAAATTATGAAAGTGGAATGGATGATTTGAATCAAAGCAAGATCGATT
>JADFWK010000069.1 GCA_015223015.1 Pseudomonadota bacterium | reverse complement strand
TAGCTACAGAAACATGGCCACACCCACAGGACCGGGGTTCTAAGAGAGAAACGAAGGTGGGTGAACCTTGAGGCTTGTTAGCTTGGGAGGTATGAGAGGTACATACTACTGAAAGCATCAAATAGTTTGCGATATCGGGAGGGGCATGAGGTCTTTTCTACTGTGACCATCCTACACCCTTCTCGGTTATATCCAGTGCAAACACCTTTTGTCTTTGTGTCCCTCAGTGTTTGAAAAATTCCTTTATCTCCTCTTTTAATACCTTTCCCATTCTGTTCTTGGGCAGCTCTTTCCGAAACACGATCTCTTTGGGACATTTCCAGTTGTGAAGGTGCTCCCTGCAAAACCTTTGAATCTCCTCTGCATTGACCTGAGTCCCAGGAGTGGTAACAACAGCGGCTGCAACCTTTTCTCCCCATTTTTCATCAGGGACACCTACAACCGAAGATTCAACCACACCTTCAACCTGGTTTATGATCGTTTCAACCTCCTTGGGAGAAATATTTTCCCCTCCCGAGATGATAATATGTTTAAGGCGATCTGTCAGATAATAGTAACCATCCTCGTCGACTCTTCCCAGGTCACCGGTTCTGAACCAGCCTTTTTCAAATGCCTTTGCCGTCTCATCAGGCTTCCGCCAGTAACCTGGGGTAACGGCAGGACCCTTGATCCAGATCTCCCCCGTCTGACCG
This sequence comes from Pseudomonadota bacterium, assembly GCA_015223015.1. Classification (GTDB taxonomy): domain Bacteria; phylum Desulfobacterota; class DSM-4660; order Desulfatiglandales; family B25-G16; genus JADFWK01. The sequence goes on along the minus strand of JADFWK010000069.1, from coordinate 5,010 downwards.
GGAACCACATCCAAGAATGTCTCGGGATCTACTATTCTCACCTGAAGCTCGGGCAGTGGTAATCCAATTGAACCAGGCTTTCTCACCCCCTTTAGGGGATTGGAAAAATTCATCCCCGTCTCTGACATACCCTCCCGCTCCACCGGTTCTTTGCCAAATACCCTCTCTACCCGCTCAAAATCCTTGACGAGAAGTGGCGCTGACCCAGAAGCCCATAACCGGATATGCTTAAAATCCAGGCCCTTTTCTCCCAGGGAGTCTACCAGCTTACTATACATAGCCGGCACACCCATAAACACCGTGCACGCGTATTCTCCCTCTCTTTTGGCCAATACTTCTATCACCTCTTCGGGTGAAAAGCTGTCAAGTAAAAGCACATGGGAGCCTGCCATCAAGGCGGTGTGCAAGGCAAAACACAGGCCATGTACATGAAACAAAGGCAGCGCATGACAGAGAACGTCAGATTCCGTTATTTCCCAGATATTGATTATATTTCTTGCATCGTGGACCAGATTTCTGTGCGTAAGCAGAGCCCCTTTTGGTTTTCCTGTAGTTCCCGAGGTATAGATGATAAGCCCGACATCCTCTGGTTCGATGCCTACCGGGGGCACGGTATCTGAGGCGGAGCGAAAAAAATCCAGATCCTGGTAAGCTCTTTCGGTATGAATCACAACAGCAGTGAGCCGGGGGTCTATTTCCCTTATTATGGCCTCCTGCTCAGGTCCTGCTACCACTAATTTCGCTTCAGTATCCTCACATAGATAATCCATTTCCGACCGCTTAAACCCCGGATTCAGGGGGACCGCAATAGCTCCTATCTTTTGAAGTGCAAGGTGGACCATAATGGAACCCAGAGACTTCGGGAGGTACAGAATTACCCTGTCCCCTTTACCTACCCCCATTTCCAGCAAGGCGTTGGCCATCCGGCTAGAATCCTGGTCCAATTCTCGATAAGAGAGTTCCGTCTCTACGACACCTCTCCGGAGGAAGCTTATCGCCTTCTTATCTCCATGGATCAAAGAGCTATCCAAAAAGCAATCTCTTAGAGATTCACCACTCATATGAGCTTCCAATCAGTACGTGAGGGTATAGTTCACTCTTTAATAGGCTGAGCTTATTGTGAGACTGTCTGCTAGAAGATCTCAAACCTAGTCAAGCGTGTATATAGTTCCCTTATTGCTACGGCTTTATGATTTCTTGGAGGCCGGATGCACTCCTGATGTGGATATCCTGCTGTGGGAATGCTATCTCTATACCATTTTTCTTGAATTCCTCATCAATTCGAAACCTGAGCTCGGTCGGTGCGGTTAGCCAAAATTCAGGTGAAGTTATCCAGAACCTGGCCCTGAAGATGAGCGCGCTGTCTGCAAAATCAGTGAAATCTACCCGGGGAGCGGGGTCATCCATTATCTCAGGCATGTCATTGACAATCCGCAACAGAACGGTGCGGACCAGCTGGACATCCGAACCGTAGGCCACGCCTACATCCACCTGGCGCCTTACCTTCGGGTCCTTATAGGACCAGTTGGTAACCCTGTCTGAAAGCATGTGAGAGTTGGGAATAATCAGAGCGGCATTGTCAAAGGTCTGGACGATGGTAGTTCTTATGTTAATCCGATTAATTGTTCCCCAATCTTCCCCGATCTGGACCATATCACCGACCTGGATGGAAGGATCAAAGAGAAGAATGATACCGCTAATAAAATTGTTGACAATATTTTGCAGGCCGAAGCCAATTCCAATTCCAAGGGCCCCTGCCATGAAGGCCAGGGATGAAAGATCAATTCCTAAGATATTAATCCCGGTATAGATTGCCAAAACCCAGAGGGAGTAAATAACAACATTTACCAATGATGCCCTTGCCCCGATATCCAGCCTGGTACGTGGGAGCACCTCGTCTTGCAAAGCCTTCCTGATGATCCTTGAGATATAGCTGACAAGAAGAAGAAAAATGATGACATAGCACACGTTGAGTATAGTGATCTTTACCTTACCGATGCTGATACCTTTATTAAGCCATGAAAGCTCTGTACTAATTTTAATTCCCAGCACAGACTCAAGAATAAAGGGCAGGGCTATCAAAAAACACAGCACCGCAAAGAATACGAGACTAAAGGACCGGAATCTAGCTCTCATTATTACTCCTTATTATTAGGCGCTTATCATTAAATTTGTGTTCAAAATGCGCAGAAAATATTTTTTAAACCCTGGATAGCCTTTACTGAAAAGATCTTCCAAAGAATGAATAATGATTCAACTTTTTTACAAGTTGTTTGGTTCCAGGTGCTCCGGGTAGCCATTTTAAAGTTTAGTCACTTTAGTCACTTTAGGCACTTTAGGCACTTTCCCGGTTTATCCGGGTTAGGGGATACCCTGTGGAGGGTTCTCAGAACGCTTTAAAAAAACAATGGTTGCGCCCCAGCTTGAGGGACCAGAATCTTGTGTGAAGGAGAGGACGAGAGGATGCCTCTTTAACACAGAGGCCACCGTCCGGCGCAAAACACCCTTACCCTTGCCGTGAATTATCTTGACTTCCAGTATGCCTTTCTGGGAGCAAACATTCAGATATTCATCTACAACATTAGCAGCATCCCGTGGTGCAAAGGTGTGCAGGTCTATCACCCCATCAATCGGGATTTCCACAGGTAAATCATCCATCTTATCTGGCTCCCCAATTCGAATAATGGAAGACCGGAATAATGGAACATTGGGTTTATGTCTTATCTTGTTGCATCATATCCGGCATACGAAGATAAAACAATGATCCTAGGAATCACTTCAAGACCTAGGGTGAATACCGCCAGATTCAACATTCCATCATTCCAACATTCCATCATTGCGGGGGTGAGGCAAAACCATGAATAGAGAACAAGCCTTGCAATATGCCACCTCAAACGGATAGATGTTCTGAAACCTGGCTTTAATCTACCTTTACCCGGGTGGCCTTCTTATCTTCCCTTTTTGGCTTGCCTTTCTCTAGACCGGCTATCCTCTCATCAATCAAGGATCTGATCCCTTTCAAACATTCCAGCCTGCTCTTCTTCATATGTTCCCGAAACTCACCATGGGGTACGATTCTCCCCTCCATCCAAGAAAAAAACCGGCCAAGAGAACGAAAGGCCTCCTCTGTGCCTATGTCCTCTTTTTCTTTAGGATTCCTCTTTTCCATCCTTCTTTCCTCCAAAAATGATATCTAAATAAGACCCATCCATTTTTGCCTTAACATCTTTATAGGCAGACACATGTCTGGGCAACAGGATGTGCTTCTTGAATTCCCCTACCCTGACAACCACCTCCTCTGGCAGTCTGTTTAGTTCTATCGTTTCCTTAGAGATAAACGGGAGCTTAATCCTTATAATAAATTGGCCGTTTCTCTGTTGAAACTCATAGGGTTGATCATGATAAAAATGTTGTGTTGGGTCATGCTCACCATAGATATCTGCACCAAGTTTTGCGAGGTTTCGCTTTCCCAGGGGCTCACTTTGCAAGAGATTCACCGGCAATATGGGCACAGGACTAAAATACTCCTCCGCCAATTTCAGGTATCGTCTCTGTGATTTCTTCCAGTCATCAAAGTACTTTTCTTCAATACTCGGCGGCAAAATCCTGTTCATGACTATCGCATCTATGCACATCTTATAGAGAGAAAAATACAAAAAAATCCTCTGTGTCTCTTTTAGAACGATCTTCTCAGGATTGACCACGAGCCGTGCTGTTGTTATGCCCGGATCGGTAAGGATCGCATCTATCCCCTCAAGTCTCTCAAAAAGATTTTGAAGGGCTTCAAAGTAATCATCCTCCGGGAGGGGTATATCGTAAAAACGTCTGGCCACGGGTCTGATGTAGCTCACCACCCTGCGTTGTATCTTGAATATCTTTCGAATATACCATTCAAGTGTACCGGGAATACTGATGAACCTCAAAGACTCGCCTGTGGGCGCGCAGTCCAGAATGATCACATCAAAATCGTCTTCCTGCACATATCGATTTATATAGAGGAGAGAGCTCACCTCTTCCATGCCCGGTAAAACAGCCAGCTCTTCGGCCAATATCTCATCAAACCCTGTTTTCTTAAACACGGCGGCTATATATTTATACACATCTTTCCAGTTCCTCTGGATCTCTTCCTGGATATCCAGTTCCTGGATCCACAGCCGATCCTCAATCTTGACGGGCATCCCTTTGTTTTGATCTACCAAACCCTTATCCAGGGCAAAGATATCGCTCAGGCTATGTGCAATATCCAGGGACATTATCAAGGTCCTATGGCCCATTTCAGCCGCCCTTATTCCCGTTGCACTGGCAACACTGGTCTTGCCAACCCCTCCTTTGCCTGCAAACATTATGATGCGCATTTTCCCTCGTGTGTACCTATTATTCTAAAATCAGAATAGTCTACTCCAACCTGGCCTCTTCATTATTGTATCTCATAGAGAAAACAGAGGCAACGCCGGAGAAGACATTACAGTTCGTAAACACGTAATCTGCTACCTCGAGTCTCTTTTCATGGCTCAGGCCATTAAATTCCTTTATTAGCGATTCGGGATCCTCGATAGTGGATAAGATATCCCATATCTCTTTGGCGCCCAAATTTTCATCCAATTCCAGGCTTTCTGCTTTCCGCTCCGACTCAAATAACTGCTGCGACTTTTTCAGCAGGGTATCAAGTTCTTCCTTAACGTGGGCAACCTCTCTTTCCAACATTTCATATGAACTACATTTTGGTACCAGCAAACCTGGTCCACTCACATGTGATCCTTCACCGTTAGCTATGTCAATAGTGACTGATACACCCACCTTGGGGCTCGCATCATCAGCTTCCTTTTCTAGTTCCAGTGTAAGCTTTTCCTTCATATCGTTGAGCTCCCTATTACATCAATAGCCACCTGAATCCCCCTTCTAAGACAGAGTGTTAGTTTATTTAAGTGGTGCTCAGTAAGCCAGCTCAGCAAAAGGTTGATTTGTTCCTCCAATTCCAACATTCCCTTCGACGCCGAAGTCAAGCGAAGC
>JADFWK010000011.1 GCA_015223015.1 Pseudomonadota bacterium | reverse complement strand
GTCAAGCAGGGCTACATCCTTGAAAGTTTTAATGAGGATTAAGATCATGCCCCCGTATGGGGCCTATATATCGAAATTTCAGGGCCTCAAAAAACATCCCAGGTGTGAGAAGGCCGATCAGGGAATCCTCACTCTTTTTGAAGACAGCAAGAATATTTTCGCCAACACCTGGTATGGAGAGTAAAAAATTCTCCAGTCTCTTTTTGAGATTAACAAACCGCGGTTCATACATCTTTCGACTGAAATAGGAGGAGAGCGCACCAACGTTTTTGTCTATTGACATCTCATTATCATTCAGGACAACAATTAGGTCTCTCTCAGTATGCCCTGTCTGATTGAGGGCTTCGAAGGCCATGCCAGCGGTCATGGCTCCATCACCAATAACTGCAATAACCTTTTTCTTGTCTCCCTTAATAGATCGGGCTGTGGTAATTCCCAGAGCAGCAGATATAGAGGTTCCGGAATGACCGGTGTTGAAGGAATCGTAGGGGCTTTCTTCTCCCTTTGGAAATCCACTGATTCCTTTATATTGCCGTAAGGTATGGAATGTATTTCTCCTGCCGGTAATAATCTTATGGGCATATGCCTGGTGGCCAACATCCCAGATGATCTTGTCGCTTGGTGAATCATAGACATAGTGGAGTGCAATTGAGAGTTCCACTACCCCCAAACTCGGGGCTAAATGCCCGCCCGTGTGTGAGACTGTTTCTATGATGAGGGTCCTTATTTCACGAGCCAGCATCTGTAATTCAACTGGTTTCAAGCCCTTCAAATCTGCAGGGCTGTTGATGGATTCAAGGATGCGCGTTTTTGATCCGGTTTTTTTTCTCTTCTTTTCCATAATTCGTGATTTTCTACACTTTTCTTTTTATGATGTATCGGGCCAGATCTCTCAATGGCTCAGCCCTGTGATCGAACTTATTCAGAAACTCTATTGCTTGCTCCACAAGGCGCTTTTGAATATGCTTTGACTTGGAAAGCCCAAACACAGAGGGATAGGTAATCTTTCCCCGTTCCTGATCACTGCCAGTGCCTTTGCCCAAGACATCCTCGCTTCCTTCTATGTTCAAGATATCATCGGCAATCTGAAAAACCAGCCCTATTTCCTGCCCATATCTGTTGATAGCCCTGACCTCTTCCTCAGTACCATCTGCAAGGATTGTTCCTGCCGTAACTGAAGCAGCTATCAGGGCCCCGGTTTTGTGTCTGTGGATATACTCCACCACGGTAGGGTCTGGGTCCTTACCTTCGTATGTAATGTCTACCACCTGTCCGCCTACCATGCCTTTGCAGCCAGCTGCAGAGGCAATCAGGTCGATCACTCTGAGCAGTGCTGTTTTTTCCCCCTGTTTTTCTAAACCATACCGTGCCATGAGATTGAAGGCCAGGGTGAGCAGACCATCACCGGCCAGAACTGCAACCGCCTCCCCGAATACCTTATGGTTTGTGGGCTTGCCCCTTCGAAAGTCATCATTGTCCATTGCCGGAAGATCGTCGTGGATGAGGGAGTAGGAATGAATGAGTTCGATTGCGCAGGCAACTGGCAACACATCATCGGCAGATCCTCCAACTGCCTCTGCACCAGCTATGCAGAGAATTGGCCTAATCCGCTTTCCTCCAGCAAAAAGGCTATAATGCATTGACCGGATCGCTTCGCCTGCCAGACCAGTAGGCTCAGGCATACATTTTTGTAATGCCTGCTCTACCAGGGATTTTTTCTCCTCCAGGTACTGTTCAATCTTTTTCGACACCTTCAATCTCTTCTGATTCAAAGGGCTCTCTTTTTATGCCTTCTTCATCCTTAATGAGGATGGAAACCCTTTTTTCTGCCTCTTCCAGTTTCTTAAAACAATACCGTGATAGCGCTATGCCCTCTTCAAAGATCTTCAGTGATTCTTCCAGGGATAGATCGCCGCTCTCAAGGCGCTTTACGATCTCCTCCAGTTCTTTCATGGCATCTTCAAATTGCTTTTCTTTCATTGTCACTCCAGTTTCTTACTGATCTCAATGAGTGTTAAGGGGTTAATCCTTCTCCCATTGAGCCTGATACCAAAGTGGAGATGGGGTCCTGTTACCCTTCCAGAGCAACCAGATAACCCGATGGGATCCCCCTTTTCCACTAACTCACCGACCCGAACAGAAATGTTGCTGAGATGGAAGTACATACTGAAAATACCACCCCCATGGTCAATAACGATACTCTTGCCACTAAAAAAATGCTCTGCCACCAGTGCTACTAATCCCCTATTGGTGGCCTTAATGAGGGTACCTGCTGCTGCCTTGAGGTCAACCCCTGAATGGGGGGACCTTTCCATATCATTTACAATGTTCTTGCATCCAAAAGGGCTTACAACCGTGCCAGGTAGGGGTCTTGTCCACCTTCCCCACCAGAGTGGATCTTCAGAGGATGTCATGAAAACCTGTTTCACGGTGCTGATTTCCCTGAGTACTCTTTGTAAGGTATCATGATCAAGCTCAACCATCTCTTTTGGAACTGTTATACGCCTGATACCATGGTCCTTTGAGCGTACAGTGATTGGTATGAAATCTGGCTCCGCATTATTGGCATAGCTTACTTGAAGTTTATACCTTCCAGGATCTGTAGTCAAATCTGCGCCAATAAAGCCTGCCCACAGCTCATTCTTCTTATTATAGACCATGGGAATCCTTTTTCGCAGCCAGATCATCTGAGGCTCACCTGTTGCCTGCTTTAGGGTTACAAGGCTGACATCACCCTGCCCGAATGTAGATGGTGTTATGGTAATATCGACTGTAGACAAAGAGTATGCCCGACCAGGTGATAGGAGGAGGAACAATAGAATTACCAAAAGCAGGTAATGTGTGTTGCCCGTTGTCAGTGGTCCGTTGGTTTTAATCATTTGATTTTCCGTGTATTCGCAATTGATTTGATATAAGCACTTATTCCGGGGGCTAGTTCTTCAATCAATTGACAGCATCCAGAAGTGACAAACTCGTAAAAAGTGTTTTGTGAACGAGATTGAGCGTTTTGGGAGAGAAGCGCTTGAGATGTTCAGCGTTAAGAAATGCTAACTGTCTGAGGGTATTATACTGAGTTTTAGCATTTTAGCTGAACGTCTTAAGTGCGCCCAAAATGCTCACAGATAGAGCAAAATCGACTTTTTGCGAATGCATCTAAAGATGATAGAATTTTTTTCGCATTGACGTAAATCACTTTCCCTGTTCCGTCTTTTCAACCAGGCAGTCTATGGTACCCTTTGCGAGGAGAACCCTCACCTCATCGCCACGTGTTACCTGCACCGAATCCTTGATCACATTCATTTCAGGTATTTTCCTGGTAATACTATAGCCCCTCTCCAAAACAGAAAGAGGGCTGAGTGAATCCAATTTTTCCCTCATGGAGCGAATATCGCTTTTCTTTTTATCTAATGAGCCGGTAAAGGCGTGGACAAGGGAACGTTTATGAAACACCAACCCCTGAGACAGCATGGTTATAGCACGGACAGGGCTGTTCAGGATGAGTGCTTCATTGACTGCCTTGAGCTCTTTCAGACTATCAGTAATATTGATCTTTGCTCTGGTGAGGAATCGATTGTACAAATCATCGAGCCTCAGCCACGTGCCGGCGAGATCCCGTCTGGGGTCTCTTATCCGAGAAGACAGATGCCCTATCTTATCCTTGACTCTGGTGATAATCCCATAGAGAGCTGTCTCGATCCCAGATGAGAGGTTTCTCAGATTTCTCTCAAGGACTTCTCTTTCCCGGACAACGAGCTCAGCCGCACCCGATGGGGTAGGTGCCCTCAAATCTGCTGCCAGATCAGAGATGGTCAGATCTACCTCGTGACCAACTGCTGAAACAACAGGAATGCGCGATTGCCGTATGGCATATGCTACTGCTTCTTGATTAAAGGGCCACAGGTCTTCGAAAGACCCGCCGCCCCGTGTCAAGACAATTACATCAACGGGTAACTCCCTGTTAACGAGGTCCAGGGCTGCTACGATATCATCCGCTGCCTCATTTCCCTGCACCCTGACTGGGACTATGGTAACATCCAGGTTTGGCATTCTTCGATAGGAGATCCTGAGAAAGTCTCGTATTGCTGCTCCCGTGGGTGACGTGACTACGGCGATCTTTGTTGAAAGAAAAGGGATTGGCCGTTTCTTGTCCGCGTCAAAGATTCCTTCTTGGGAGAGTTTCTTTTTGACCTGTTCAAATGCAGCGGCCAGTGCACCCACGCCCAGGGGCTCTAGATAGTCAAGAATGATCTGATATTCTCCCCTGGGTTCATACACGCCGATTCTGCCCCGGGCCAACACCTTCATCCCATTTTCTGGTATGAATTTAAGGTAATACGCCTGCATCTTGAACATAACTGCCCTGATCTGGGCACTCTCGTCTTTGAGACTCATGTAGAAGTGGCCAGAGGAAGGGGCGGCGAAGTTTGAAATTTCCCCTTCTACCCAGACAAAATCAAAGTTTTCTTCAAGCAATGATTTTATCTCGGCAGTGAGGGCACTGACCGTGTAGATTGTCGGTGGTTGAAAGGGTATGTCCATGGTCCTTGTTTCTCGTTGCAGGTTGCTGGTTGTTCCTTTTCGTCTCTCGTTTCCCATAGATATCGCATTGAGGGAATAGGACATGCCTCATGAAAAAGCTCGGTCACTGATTCCCGAATACCTTATTCTTAGCTGTCTAAATTTATGGTACGAGACACTAGCAACTAGAACTCAAGATATTTTGGTGTTCTGGGAAAGGGAATCACATCCCTGATATTGGTAAGTCCGGTTGCAAACTGGATGAGGCGCTCCAAACCAAGGCCAAAGCCAGAGTGAATAACGGTACCATACTTTCTGAGGTCCAGATACCACCAGTAATCAGCGGGGTCCAGGTTCGTCTCTTTTATCCTGTGAAACAAGGTTTCGTAATCATCTTCCCTCTGGCTGCCTCCAATAATCTCGCCTACCCTGGGGAGAAGAACATCCATAGCCTTTACTGTTTTGCCATCTTTATTTACCTTCATATAGAAGGGTTTTATCCCTTTTGGATAATCAGTGAGCACCACTGGCCTTTTGAACACCGTCTCGCAGAGATACCGCTCGTGTTCAGACTGGATGTCGTTTCCCCACTCAACAGGAAATTCAAACCTTTCCTTAACCTTGGATAATATCTTTATTGCGTCTGTGTAAGTGAGACGCTCAAAGTTGTTGCTAATAATGCCATCTATTCTGGACAAAAGATCGTTATCAACAAAACGATTCAGGAATTCAAAATCATCCTCACAGGTTTTCAAACTATCAGCAAGGATACTTTTAACGAGGTCTTCACCAAGGGCTACGTTTCCGTCCAGATCGCAGAATGCCATCTCAGGCTCTACCATCCAGAACTCTGCCAGGTGTCTCGAAGTGTTAGAATCTTCTGCCCGAAAGGTTGGACCGAAGGTGTACACGTTACCGAGGGCGAGGGCATAGACCTCTGCTTCCAGCTGTCCGCTCACGGTCAAATTGGCTGCTTTGCCAAAAAAATCGTTGCTGAAATTAACCCTGCCATGTTCATGGGTGAGATTCTGGAGATCAAAGGTGGTAACGGTAAAAATATCACCAGCCCCCTCACAGTTGCTCCCGGTAATGATCGGTGTATGAAGATAGATAAAGCCCCTTTGATAGAAATAGCTGTGGATAGCGTAGCTTATGGCATTCCTGACTCTGGCCACCGCCCCGAAGGTATTAGTCCGCGGCCTTAAATGGGCAATTGTTCTCAGATACTCAAGGGAGTGCTTCTTCTTTTGTAATGGATAGGCGTCGGGATCAGCCCAGCCAACCACCTTCACTTCTGTGGCCCGAATTTCAACCTTTTGTCCTTTTCCCGGAGATTCAACCAAGCTTCCGGTAACAATAACTGAGCAACCGGTGGTCAACCTCAGAATCACGTCGGTATAATTGGCTAAGGTGCTCTCAGCCACTACCTGGATATTCTTTATGGTAGAGCCATCATTTATCTCTAAGAAAGAGAATCCTGCTTTCGAGTCTCTCCTTGTTCTTACCCATCCCATAAGAGTAACTTCTGATCCAAAGTCACGTGAATCTACTAGGTGTGCAATTTTTTTTCGTTCTATCATTTTTTCTTAGATATATTTTTCGTTACTATTCAGCCACGAAGACACGAAGTCACCAATTACAATTATCAATTTTCAATTATTTGTGTCTTTGTGGCTAAATCATTACGATTTTTTTTCAAATTCTCTCACAAAGTTGTAAATCCTCTGTTCCATGCTCAAATCCTTTTCAGATCGATCTCGGATCGCTGTTTTCACTCAAAATGTCCCTGCATCATGTGAGAGACAATTTCCAGACCCTCAGGATCCTTTTCATAGGGTGGTTTTTCGTCTAGATCCGCCTCGATTATTTTCTCATTAAAGGGGATAAAACCCAGGAAGTCAAAGTTGGTCATATTGTTGAGGAAAAAATCTCTATCCTTTTCTGACCTGATCTTATTTCCGACGATGAGGAGCTTTTTGATGCCCAGTTCTTCAGACAATCTCTGTATCTGACGGGCAGTTTCTATACTCCTCCTTCCTGGTTCAACAACTACAATCATCTTATCGACAGCCCGCGCTGTTCCCCTGCCCAGGTGCTCGAGACCTGCCTCCATATCCAAGACCACAACCTCGTCCCTGACAAGAATCAGGTGCGTGACAAGAACCTTTAGGAGAACACTCTCAGGGCAGATACAGCCACCTTCTGCTGCCTTTATTCCACCTAAGACCATCAGTTTCACACCATCTACGTCTATGGAGAGCTTTTCTGGTAGATCACTTACCTTAGGATTTATCTTGAAGAAACCGCCCATAGTACCAACCTTTGACTCGGTTCTCTCCTCAATGAGTGATTTCATTTCAGATATAGGGGTAATGTCAAAGGCGTTTTTTGCGCCCAGGGCCTGAGCCAGGTTTGCGTCAGGATCCGCATCAATGGCCAGCACAGATTTTCCTTTCATTTGTAAAGATTTTATCAGGAAGGCAGC
>JADFWK010000068.1 GCA_015223015.1 Pseudomonadota bacterium | reverse complement strand
GCAGAGGGCAAGAGCAGCTCATAGCTGATAGCTCTTAGCTGATAGGCAGGAGAGAAGCGCAGAGTGCATGGCGCATAGGGCAGAGGGCATGGCGCAGAGTGCATGGCGCAGAGGGCAAGAGCAGCTGATAGCTGATAGGAGTTGAGGGATGTGGGATGGATTAATCTACACAAAACTTGAAAAATGATGGTATACTTGGTAAAATTTTTCTCCACGAGTTTTGCTATAGAAGGCTTGGTTAGACAATCGTGGATAAACATTTGTGTTTCTCCGGGAGAGAGGGGAATGTCAGATAAGGGAAAAGATGGAAACAGCGGGGAAGGGAAGGATTTTGCCGATCTCTTAGACTCTTACCATGTAGAGATGCGCGATGATCTTCAGGTCGGGGATAAGGTTGAGGGAGAGATCATTTCCATTGGAAGAAATACGGTTTTTGTCGATACGGGGACCAAGACCGACGGTGTCGTGGATAAAGAAGAGCTTCTTGATGACAAGGGGGGAATGCCCTTTAAGGAAGGCGACCATCTCGAACTCTATGTAGTGTTAGTTTCTGAAAGTGAGGTCAGGCTCTCCAAAGCCATTTCGGGTAGTGGCGGCCTCAATCTCTTAAGGGATGCCTTTGAGGGGGCTATCCCGGTGGAAGGCAAGGTGAAGGAGTTGTGCAAGGGTGGTTTTCGCGTTGAAATCCTGCAGAAATTGGCCTTTTGCCCTGGTGGCCAGATGGATGTGAGCTTTGTTGAAAACCCCGATGACCATGTGGGGAAAGCATACCAATTTCTGATTATACAGTTTGAGGAGCATGGCAAAAATATCGTAGTTTCAAGACGTGAACTTCTTGAACGAGACCTCAAAAAGGCCCGACAAGAGTTCTACGAAACCCTTACCATTGGTGCCCAGCTGGAGGGCAGGGTCACCAGATTGAAGCCCTTTGGGGCATTCGTGGAACTTTTTCCTGGTATCGAAGGGATGGTTCACCTTTCGGAGCTGAGCTGGTCACGGGTGGAAAAACCTGATGACGTGCTCAAGGTTGGAGAATCAGTCACGGTCAAGGTAATAGGAGTTGAGGAGGGTGAAGGTTCTGGTCAGGTGAAGATAGGCCTTTCCATTAAAGGAGCCACAGGAGATCCCTGGGACACCGTTGAAGAGAGATTCCATGAGGGAGATGAGGCCACGGGAACGGTGACGCGATGTGCAGATTTCGGCGCTTTTGTGGAGGTAGCACCCGGTATTGAGGGGCTGGTCCATATCAGTGAAATGAGTTACAGGAAGAGGATTTTGAAGCCTGAAGATGTGGTAGAGCCTGGTGATACCGTTCACGTGATCGTAAAGGAAGTTGATACTGCGAGAAGAAGGATCTCCCTCAGTATACGGGATGTTGAAGGAGATCCCTGGACGGAGGTAGAAGGAAAGTACCACGTGGGCCAGTCACTAGAGGGCACCGTAGAGAAAAAGGAGCAATTTGGGTATTTCATTGCGCTGGAGCCCGGGATCACGGGGCTGCTTCCAAAATCGAGAATAAAGAGCTCATTTCAACCTGCATCGATTGAAAAACTAAGGGAAGGTGACACTATCCCCGTCACTATTGAAGAGATTAAACCGGATGAGCGAAAAATGACCCTTGGCGTTGGTGATTCACGGGATGAAGGGGCCTGGAAAAGCTTTACAAGGGCCCCAGAAAAGCCCTTAGGTACCCTGGGAGAGAAGCTGCAGCAGGCTCTCAAGTCTAAGAAAAAGTGACTCAGTCAACCCTCAGGGCCTATTTCCTGGTTACTACAAGGCACCCAGCCATCATGTCGTGAAGCCCTTGCTTTCTTGAAGTGAAGGCCACCATGAGATAGCCGATAAGAAAGATAAAGGTGGAAATGATCTTGCCGAGGTGCCGTCCGGTGGCTCTGCCAAACGAAATCCTATCTCCTGATAAATTGGTAACTTTGATACCGAGCGCCATTTTGCCCAATGTGCCTTGTGTCGATGAGCTCTCCATGATAGCGAAGTAGAGCCACCCCAGAATAATTCCGCCGAGGTTACCCAAAGCCCCTGCACCTGCCGAGGTTCCGGCGGTAAACCGGTAGACGAAACCGATGAAGCCTCCAATAACCAACCCACAGACCATCAAAATGAGTGCATCAATGATGAATGCAGCAAATCGTTTCCAGAACCCCGCATAGCCCTTGAATGCATCCTGTTCGGCGATGAATTGAAATGCCCCGGCTTGTGCTTGAGGAGGGAAGGGAGGTTGTTGGAAAGCGGGTGGTTGAGGACCTGATAGGGGCTCGGCCTGGGAGGTCTGATCGGATCTTGTTTCTGCCCTTGGTTCAATTACAATCTTACCACCGCACTTCTTACACGTGGCAACCACGCTTTTTCCTTGAGGGATCGTATCATCGGGAATCTTGTAAGTGGCGTTACAGGTAGGGCACACAATCTTCATGATTTATTCCTGTGACAGGGGCAAGAGGCTCCTCTGTGAATTGGACTTCGCCCCGATGAACAGCCTTGCCCACGGTACTGCTCTCTTCTTGACCTGCCAAGGGGGTCGGGTTTCTCTTGGTTGAGTCGATCTACCGAAAAAACTGCACGAGGCAGCCAGAGTCTCAAAACCGAGGCTCCTCGTAGTCCATACCAAAGGCCTCACCAACTGCCTTCAAGGCCACCTTTCCTTGGTAAATGTTGAGTCCTCTCGCAAGTGCCCTGTTGCGGGCCATGGCAGGCTCGGGGCCCTGATCAGCGAGTTCAAGGGCGTAGGAAAGGGTAGAGTTCGTCAGGGCATAGGTTGAGGTACGGGGTACTGCTCCCGGCATATTGGCCACGCAATAGTGGACCACTTTATAGACGATGTAGGTGGGATCATCGTGGGTGGTGGGGTGGGTTGTCTCGCACACCCCTCCTTGATCCACCGAGGTATCCACGATGGCTGAACCGGGCTCCATACTCTTTACCATATCCCTGGTCACGAGTTTCGGGGTCTTGGCCCCGGGAATCAGCACAGCCCCGATCGCGAGATCGGCGCCCAAAACCTCCTCTTCGATATTGGCCCGATTAGACATAATGGTTGTTACCGATCCTTTCATGATATCGCGTATATAGGCCAGCCTGGTGGGGTTGATGTCGATGATGCTTACCTGGGTCTGCATGCCGGCCGCAGCATGGCAGGCATTGATGCCCACGATACCTGCCCCGATAATCACCACCTTTGCCGGGGGAACCCCTGAGGCACCGCTCAGCAGAATTCCCTTGCCCCCGTTTCTTGCCTCCAGGCAGTGAGCCCCTGCCTGGATGGCGAGGCGACCAGCCACCTCACTCATGGGGGCCAGGAGGGGTAGGGACCCATCGTCAAGCTGGATGGTCTCGTATGCTATTGATATGGCACCGCTGTGGATAAGGTGCTCGGTGAGGGGTCGGCTTGCAGCGAGATGGAGATAGGTGAAGAGAATCTGCCCCTCGCGGATAAGTGGATATTCTGGTTCGAGGGGTTCTTTGACCTTGAGGATCATATCTGCCCGCTCCCAGATGGCACTCGCATCCTTAAGGAGCGTGGCCCCGGCTGCTTTGAACTGCCTATCGGTGATACCGCTTCCCATGCCTGCATTCTTTTCAATGAGAACCTGATGTCCATGGGCTGTCAGGGCCGAGACCCCTGCTGGAGTGATAGCCACACGGAGTTCCTCTATCTTGATTTCTGTGGGGATGCCAATGATCATGATATCTCCCTCCCAAAAGGTTTTGGGTAAACCCTGGAACTTTCGGTAGTTCTTTGGCACAACACCAGGGTACCTACATTATTATACATGGACTGAGCAAAAAGGCAAAAGGCAAAATGTGAGTGAGGAAAAACAACAACAATCATGATCTGCAGCTCACATTTTACTAGGATTTTATTAATCGACAAAAAGCGGAATGTCCAATCAGGGAGTTTATCCGAAAAACTGCACCCATTTGCTAATGGGGTGATTCTTCTGGGGATCATTCCTTTTCTATATCGGGTAGAAATACGTATGAGGCACTGCGTGGGATTAATAGACAGGTCTTTGAAGTGGTAGTACCGGATAAGTCTCTTGTCCAAATTAGAGGAGAACAGGGCGAGAGGCCCGCTTCGCTTTCAGGAAAAGGCGGAAGCAAAGCAGGGGTGCCATAAATTTTGATGGCTTCCCGAGATGCCGATGATATCTCTAATAGATACACGAACATCCGAGAAGCGTCTTACACGCCACGACTCAGTCCCTTTTGTTCAAGTATAACCTGTGGAGGCAGGCTAACGTCAAAGTCCAGGGCATGGGTATCTTTTTTTTGGTTATGCCCTATAACATGGCCCCTTGCTGGGTCGATTCAAAATGGTTTATTGCGCCCCAAGCCTTAGAATCATAGGATCCATCTATATAAACCATTTTGAAACGCCCACTCATCT
>JADFWK010000067.1 GCA_015223015.1 Pseudomonadota bacterium | reverse complement strand
TTGTTGGCGACCATAAGGGGAATTGCTTAGACATGGCACTCGAGAGTTTCATATATGGATACATCATTAAGGAAGAGGTGTTTTCTGACCGGGCTACGATAATCGAGGAAGGGAAATATGGTGATTGGGTCTATATTGTTGTGGAGGGGAGAGTAAAGATCAAAAAGCGCACCTCAAAAGGCGTGCTCACTATAAATACCCTGGGAGAGGGGTCTGTTGTGGGGGAGGTTCCTTTCTTGAAAAAAACAGACCGATTGCGCACTGCAACGGTTATAGCCGACGGGCCGGTAAAGCTAGGAGTTTTAGACAAGGATCGGCTGGAAAAGGAATATGAGGCACTGTCGCCACAGTTGAAGAGTCTAATGAGAACCTTGGTTTTGCGATTGGAGGAAACAACCAAAAAGGCCAGTGTACTAGCCGTCAGTTAGTGATCTGAGACCTTTTCCAGGTCTTTAATTCCCCGATAGATAATATCAAACAGCGTGAGAATATCTTCTTCCTCCACACAAGAGAAGGCTACCCTGATATCTGATTTCCCCAGTGAAATTACTCCTACACCGTATTTATCAAGGAGGTGAAGCCTTAATGCTTCAGGGTCTACCGTTTTAAGCCCGAGGCACATAAAATATCCAGAATTGAAGGGATATACCTCCCAGGCGTCACCATATTTTTTGTTGGCAAGCACCTCCTTAAGTCGCCTGACCCGCTGGAGCATTACCCTAAATTTTTCTTCTTTTTCTTTTGGATAGTTTTCGGAGATAAGGGCACCAAGGATAACCGATTGGCTCAGGTGCGAGTCATTTGAGATACTGCCTCTGACAGCGCCGGCCGTCTTCTTCTCGAGGGCATCGTAAATATCGCTTGGATTATCTTTCGCTAAAGTGCCATAGGTGATAAAACCTACCCGCAAACCCCATACGTACGTTTCCTTGGTGGCACCATCCAGTTTTATTGTCATTATTTTTGGATGGGACTCAGTGAGTAACGCAAATAAAGATTCTTTCATGGAGGTATCATCGTAGAAAAGCCCAAAATAGGCGTCGTCGGTAAGGACGAGAACATTGTTACCTTTTTCTGCCACATTGATAAGGATCTCCTGAATCCTTTTACCCTCTGCTACTGTTGGGGTATATCCTGTAGGATTATTGGGAAAATTCAGCAGCACCACGATCTTTTTAGTATCGAGAGCCTGTTTCTGAAGCGTATCTTCAAAAGCATTCAAATTGAAGCCTCCTTGTGAGGAAAAAAGAGGGTACTGGCGTATCTTTGCTCCATGGAGAACCGTAAATATCAAGTTGTAGTTTCCCCAGATCTTATCGGGCAGCAGGATAACATCGTCTTCGTCGATCCACATGTCAGCAGTAACGGAAAGTCCGTGGGTTATACCGTTCGTTACGATTGGCAGGCTTACGGCCTTTCCCGACAGAGAGGGGTTTTTGCCAAATATATGTGTTTGCCATGTCTGGCGTAGCTTTAGAACACCAAAAGACGGGGCATAATTCAATGACTGCTCCGGCTCGACATTGATAGAGGACATAATCGAGGAAAGATGCATAGGCACCCCACCTTCCGTAGCAATGCCTATGGTAGCATTATATCTAAACGCCTTTTCCTTGGCCTCAGCCCCTTGGGAAAGAATCCCCCGAGGAAAGTAGAGTTGTTTTCCCTTGTTGGATAACATGTCATAGATGTTAGGATTAGTATTTTGAATAACTCCATTGAGTTCTTCAGCAATTGGATTCATACTTTTTTTGCCTCTCCTTTAGTGTTCATAAAAAACTGTAATTCCATACCCTGCAATAAGCTTAAAAATCAATAGATTAGGTTTCACTTTGACGCTACTCTGCCATAACGTTACGATCCAATTACATTATTCGCTATGACAATCCTTTGCACCTCTGAAGTTCCTTCATAGATGGTTGTAACCCTGGCATCCCTGTAGTACCTCTCCACAGGATACTCCTTGCTATATCCATAGCCCCCATGAATTTGCAAGGCCTGATAAGCAACCCTGTTGGCAGTTTCAGAAGCAAAGAGCTTTGCCATAGATGCTTCAGGTGTAAATCTTTCCCCTCTATCCTTCATGGCTGCAGCATTAAAGGTAAGCAAGCGAGCTGCCTCAGTCTGCACTGCCATATCAGCTATCATCCAGCGAATTCCCTGAAATTTTGATATTGGGCTACCAAATTGTTCTCTCTCTTTTGCATAATTGAGAGCTGCATCCAGACATACCTGGGCAATTCCTACCGACATAGAGGCTATTCCTATTCTCCCTTCATCCAAGGCAGTCATAGCAATGATGAATCCCTCACCCTCGCTACCCAAAAGATTCTCTGCAGGGACCTGACAGTCTTCAAATATCAGGCTTGTGCAGTCTGATGCCCTTTGGCCCATTTTTTCCTCCTCTGGGCCCACCGTAAAGCCAGGCATTCCTTTTTCCAGCACGAAGGCACTGATTCCCCTGTGGCTTTTGCTCTTCTCTGTATAGGCGGTGGCCACAATAACGTCTGCACTCTTGCCACTGGTGATCCATGCCTTTGTCCCATTCAGGATATAGATACTTCCGTCTTTCTTGGCGATTGACTTTTGGCTGGCAGGGTCGGAACCTGCACTCGGTTCAGTTAAGGCAAAGCATCCGAGTTTCTTACCTGCTGCCAAGGGCTTTAGGTAGTTTTCTTTAAGAAAGTCGGAGCCAAATTTGTATATCGGACCACAAGAGACACTGTTATGTACAGACATAATGACCGCTGTAGAGGCACATGCATATCCTATTTCCTGAAGGGCCAGACTATAACTTATCGTATCCACACCTGCGCCGTCATATTCTGGCGGAACATTCATTCCCATGAGCCCGAGTTCACCCATTTGTTTTACAATATCTGCTGGGAACTCTTTGGTTCTGTCCCGCTCCGCTGCGCTGGGAAGTATAACCTCCCGAGCTAGGTCTCTGACCATAGCCTGAATCATTCTTTGTTCTTCATTTAGTTGATATGACATGTACAGTCCACATCTATGGTGTATAGAGTACTACCAGCATCTCTGCTCTTTCAGAACTTAGATTTCTAAGCCTATGAACAATCGATGAGTTAAAATGCAGTGAGTCCTCTGGTTTTAAGATATTCTTATTTTCCCCAACCGTCACCTCCACTTTACCTTTAAACACATAGACAAACTCCTCCCCTTCATGCTGGTAGCTGACGCCTTTGTGTTCAGAAACCGGGTCGATAAAAACTCTGAAGGCTTTGAGATGTTTGTGAAGAGCCTCAGGCGTTAGGGTCTGATAACTATAGTCTTCTGTTCTTTTTTTAAAGTCCTCTGCTTTTTTGCTATCAGTCTGGCCTTTTTCTTCCTTCAAAAGAACCCCGCTATCAATTTCCAAGGCTCTCGAAAGCCGCAGGATAGTGGCCACAGGCGGCATGATTTGCCCGTTCTCGAGGCGAGAGAGGTAGTCTACAGAGAAACCGGTCTCATTGGCCAAAAAGTCAAGGCCTATCCCTTTCTCAGTCCTCACATCTTTCAACCGTTCGCCCAGAGGCTTTGCTTTCTTTGTGCGGCGCATGATGTGCTCCTTTGATTCCCTGGATTTGCCCTTACTTCTGTGTTGTTTTCCTTACATTCTTCACCATATTAACGATAAAAATAAGGAGAAGGGTACAACTAATAAGGATGATAAGGTTTGAGGCGAAGAATGTCATGATAAATGAGAAGGGGTCAGTAATGCGGTATGCCATAATAAGGAGGTCTATCCCAAACAAAATGAAAAAGATAGCAACCAGTGCCAGGGCAACCTGGATAACCCACCATGGAATGGCTTTTTCCATTACTTGTCACCTGGTTTTAGTTTCTTTGAAACAATATTGTCGCAGGCGGTATAGGGATCGAGTTTTCTTTGGAAAACTAGCTGGACAGCATCCTCAAACTCTCCAGACTGAATAAGGTCTGACAAAACATCGCGGACAATCCTATCTTTTATCATCTCGGTAAGTTCATTGCGCACCTTTTCATACTTAATCCCGGATTGTCTTTCTGTGGAAGATCTTAGATAGATGGCATGCTTCTCAACCTCATCCAAGATTTCCTTTATTCCATTATCAAATACTGCCTGAGCGGTCAAGATTGGCGGTTTCCAGCCATTTTCATACCTCTTTTCATCCATCTCGATCATCAATCTGATATCACTGACAGTCCTATCCGCACCTTCCCTATCAGCCTTGTTTATTACAAAGATATCACCGACTTCCAGGATACCTGCCTTAAGGGCCTGAATGTCATCACCCATCCCCGGTATGAGAACAATAAGCGTTGTATCAGCACTCCGAACAATATCTATTTCGTCCTGCCCAACGCCAACTGTTTCAACGAGAATATAATCCTTTCCCATGGCGTCCAGCACATCTATTGCACTTTTGGTAGATTGAGTCAGTCCACCAAAATAGCCCCTTGTTGCCATTGAGCGTATAAACACACCCTCATCCATGCTATGCCGCTGCATCCTGACTCGGTCACCAAGAATAGCGCCCCCGCTGAACGGACTGGTTGGGTCTACGGCGAGCACTCCTACGGTCTTTTCCGCCTTCCTCAGATGAGTTACCATTTGATCCACTAAGGTACTCTTCCCTACGCCTGGTGCTCCGGTTATGCCAACTA